>CAIXAQ010000297.1 GCA_903917425.1 uncultured Bacteroidales bacterium | reverse complement strand
TCCATAATATCACGTTTGTTGTCTTCTGATAGAATGATATCTGTAATTCTGGCACGTTTGGCAGCAAGAATCTTTTCTTTCACGCCACCTACAGGCAGAATTCTTCCTCTGAGCGTGATTTCGCCCGACATCGCTATTTTTTCATTTACCGGTTGTTTTGTAAATGCCGATGCCAAAGCGGTGAACATGGTTATACCGGCCGAAGGTCCGTCCTTTGGGGTAGCTCCTTCGGGAACATGAATATGTACATTCCATTTTTCGAAAACATCATTTTCCAGATTCAACTGGCTTGCGTGTGCTTTCAGGTATTCGTAGGCAAGCGAAGCCGATTCTTTCATCACATCACCCAGGTTGCCGGTAACTGCAAAGTTTCCCTTGCCGGGGCTAAGGCTGACTTCAACAAAGAGAATCTCGCCTCCTACGGCAGTCCATGCTAGGCCGGTAGCCACTCCGGGCGTATTCCCCGAATAACTTTTCTCGTTATTGAAAGGTGCCGGTCCGAGTATCTTTTCTAAATCCGCACTAGTGAGAGTCGAAGGAATATCCTCATTCATGGCAATAAACCGCGCACGGTTGCGGATTACTTTCGCTATTGTTTTTTCCAGCAAACGAACCCCGGACTCACGGGTATAAAATTCGATGATGGATTGGAGAACTGTTTTATTAAATAAAATTTTCTTTTTATCAATGCCATGTTCATTCAACTGCTTAGGAACAAGGTGTTTGCGGGCGATCTCTATCTTTTCTTCGATCAGGTAACCGCTCAGGTCAATTATTTCCATCCTGTCGCGTAAAGCGGGATGAACATTATTAAGCGAATTTGCAGTGGCAATAAACATAACTTTCGACAAGTCGTATTCTACCTCCAGGAAATTATCATAAAACGAAATATTCTGTTCCGGATCGAGCACTTCGAGTAAAGCTGCCGAAGGATCACCGTTCACGGTCATACCCGAAACTTTATCAATTTCATCCAAAACGAACACAGGATTTGATGATTTTGCCTTGCGTATACTCTGAATAACCCGTCCCGGCATGGCGCCAATGTAAGTCCTGCGGTGGCCCCTGATTTCAGCTTCATCGTGCAATCCGCCCAACGACATGCGTATGTAATTGCGGCCAATGGCCCTGGCGATCGATTTACCGAGCGAGGTCTTGCCCACTCCCGGAGGGCCTACAAGGCATAGTATGGGCGATTTCATGTCGCCCTTTAGTTTCAGAACGGCTAAATATTCGATAATGCGTTCCTTTATTTTTTCCATGCCGTAATGGTCCTTATCCAGAACCTTTTGTGCATGGTGCAAATCGAAATTATCGTCAGTAAAGGTTTCCCAGGGTAAGTCGACCATCACCTCGAGGTAATTTACCTGCATACCAAACTCCATGGCCATGGGATTCATGCGTTGGAGCTTAGCGATTTCCTTTTCAAAAACTTTAAATGAAGCTTCAGGCCATTTTTTGGAATATGCTTTTGCTTTTATCTCGTTGATCTGCTGCTCGTTGGGATTGTTGCCAAGCTCTTCCTGGATTTGTTTCAGCTGCTGATTTAACAAGTAATCACGCTGTTGCTTGTCCATATCAACTTTCACTTTATTCTGAATCTGGTTTTTCAGATCCAGCATCTGCAACTCCCTGGTAAGTAAACCTAAAACCCTGTTGGCACGTTCTTCCAGGTCAAGTATGCCTAAAAGATTCTGCTTTTCGAAGTTTTCAACGTTGAGGTTTGAGGCAACAAAATTGACAAGGAACACCGGGCTTTCGATATTTTTGATGGCAAAAGCAGCTTCGCTTGGCAAGTTGGGCGATTGATTGATAATTTGAATGGAAAGATCTTTAATGGAAGATATCAGAGCTTCAAAATTTTTGTCTTTCTTATCAATAAAAACCTTCTGGTCAATGCCATTTACTTCGGCCTTAAAATAAGGTTCCGATTGCAGCAAGGTTCCCAGTTCAAAACGTTTCTTGCCCTGGATGATCGCAGTGGTATTACCATCAGGCAATTGCAGGATTTTAATAATATAGGCAACCGTGCCTATTTTATTCAGATCATCATAACCCGGATCCTCAATATCAGCATCTTTCTGCGAAACCACACCGATAATCCGTTCACCTTTGTAAAATTCTTTGATCAATCGAATGGATTTATCGCGGCCAACCGTTATCGGGATAACTACACCCGGAAATAGAACGGTGTTTCTTAGGGGCAAAATCGGCAAAACCGGTGGAACAACTTCAGAATTAATTAATTCTTCGTCCTCGGCAGATAGCAGTGGGATAAATTCAGTTTCATCTTCCATAACATTCGAAAGATGCAAGTCAGCTATATTTATATTATTGTCCATGAGTGAATATGACAGTTTGGCATGTATAAAGCATGATTATTAATGAACGCCTGTAAGTCAATAACCATGCCACCACTTAAAAACAAAGCTATCATAGGTATGTTCAATATTAGGTTTTCGGAATATTGTATTTCCGGCAAACAGGCTGTATAATTTCTGGAGTTTAAAGTATAGGATAGCAAGCAATATCGAATCAAAATGAACTCATAATACGTGGCTTTCGGCAGTCAGTTCAAATACTGTTTTGAAAATACTTTCTTCAATTGTACCGAAAGGCAATTCGCGCCTGGCATATACTGCTTTTGCTGTCTCCATCGCCTCTTCGAGTTTGTGTTTCCTGAAACCGGTGGTTCCGCCCCAAACAAAGGAAGGGATAAAATTGCGGTGGTAGCCGATACCGAAAATATTGGAACATACGCCGGTGGTTGTTCCCGAATTGAACATCGAACTTATCCCGGTTTTACAATGATCGCCCATGACCAACCCGCAAAACTGGAGTCCGGTGTTAACAAACCTGCTTTTGCTGTAACTCCATTGTTTTACCGTTTCGTAGTTGTTTTTCAGGTTGCTTGTAGTTGAGCCCGCGCCCAGGTTGCACCATTCGGCAATAACCGAATCGCCCAGAAATCCATCGTGCGCTTTGCTCGAATAGCCAAACAAAATGCTGTTGTTAATTTCGCCTCCAACTTTACACCATGGTCCAATGGTAGTTCCTTTATAAACAAGACTTCCCATTTTCAATACCGAATGATCGCCCAATGTTGCAGGACCTTCAATATGGCATCCCTGCATCACTTCGGCCTGTTTCCCTATATAAACTGGGCCTTTAAGGGTGTTTATGGTCGAGCACTCGATGATTGCGCCATCTTCAACAAATAAATTACTGCCTAAAATTGTATTGGTTGATGATATTTCGGCAGATATCCGGTTTCTGGTTATAAGGCTGAAATCATCTGCAATTTCCTTTTTATTATACCCGAAAATATCCCAGGTATTATTTATTTTAACAAAAGGAGTTTTCGTTTCGATGGTTTTCATCACTGGGGCAATTCCGTCCCTGAAATGTTTCAGGTTTTCGGCTGTAAGATGGATGGCTATGATTGTGTCAGCCTGATTTAATGAAGTGTCGGCCGGTAACAGAAGAGTTTCAGCCATTAATGCCCGATTGGGTATTATTGAACCATTAATCAGCATGTTATCATTGCCGACAACTAACGGAAATTTTTCCTCAAGGTACGATTCTGTGAGGAATGAAACCGTATGGTTCAGATATTTTTCCCATTTCTCCCTGATTGTAAGTATACCGATGCGAATCGCACTTACCGGTCTGAAAAAAGTGAGTGGACGTAATGAAATGCGGCTGTCATCTTCAAAAAGGATAAAATTTACCATGAGATTTCTATCTTAAAACATGCTCTAAAGGTACATTCATATATTTAGCTGGCAATAAAAATAAGGTTAAAGTTCATAAATAGCGAAGCAAAGCAAAAAAAAAGCCACCCGTCAGGTAGCTTAAATTTTTCAGGAGATAAGATCTATTTGACCTTACTCTTCATTTGTGCTGATTTCTCAAGTTTCTGACGGAATTTGTCAACGCGACCTGTAGTATCAACTAATTTAATTTTTCCGGTGTAAAAAGGATGCGATGTGTTGGAGATTTCCAGTTTAACAAGTGGGTATTCCTTGCCATCTTCCCACATAACGGTATCCTTGGTATTTACAGTCGAACGTGTGATAAACGAAAAATCGTTCGATATATCTTTAAAAACTACAAGGCGATAATCCTTTGGGTGAATGTCTTTTCTCATGATGCTTTCAGCTTAAATTTCAGGGCTGCAAAATTATACATTTTTTACTCACAAACAAATATTCGGCATATTTTATTAAACAATATTTTGTTCATAAGTTTTACGGTAAATGGCTTATAGACTAATTAAAAAATTAATGGTATCAATTCCATCAGCATAATCAGCTAAACCAGGGAGTTGTGTATCACCTATAGGCACAGATTTATCCCCTGTAAAAGCATCATTAGCAATGCATTGAATCAGCTCATCGTCAAAAAGTAATTTGTTTTTCAGCGTTTCAATGTTTTCATAAAACTGGTAATAAATTACGGGGATAGGGGAGGAGTACTGCTCCGATTCAGTTAAAAGAAAAACATCGTTATCGAGATGCGGTGTGTTGTTCAGCAGAAAAATGGATCGGTGATAACTGTGATTATTCATGTATTTATAGTGATCCGACAAGGTTTTTACATGTGGTGCTATGGCTGCAAACAGCTTTTTTATATCATATCCAATGGGGACAAAAACCTTGGAAACATTACGGCAACCCAGTCCAAAATAAGTACAAATATCGATACCGAGTTTTTTAAGAGTTTCCTCGCTTTCGGCGCCTGTTAAAACAGCAACACCATTCCTGTTTTTGCGGATAATATGCGGGTATTTCGAAAAATAATATTCAAAATACCTGGCTGTATTGTTGCTCCCTGTTGCAATGATGGCATCAAAATCATGGATTGTACTCTCGGTAAATTCAATAAATTGCGTAAATGCCGGTTCAATCCGGCACAGTTCTCTGGCAATGGCGGGAAGCAGGATTTTATCGTCCGACGAAAGTTTCCCTAAAAAACTATGACCAGCTATCAGCACGCACATAAAATCATGAAATCCAACCATGGGGATATTGCCGGCCATAATAACAGCAACTTTCCTGCAATCAGTGTTTTGAAGGTCCGTTTTATACTTTGAAATCCATTTTTCAATTGATTCATGAGTCAGCACAAGATGCCATGCATTCAAAGCAAAGCTTATGTTTTCGGGTATAAACCAAGGATTGTACAAACTTGTTTTTTGCAACGCATCATGAAAATCAGGATAATTATTCTGGAAGTCAGTTTGTTGCAATTTGAAACTCCTGGCTGCATGACCCAATAATGTGCCGAGTTCAGCAAATGCATCCAGGCGTTTTTCAAGCGAAAGTGTTTGGTTCATTTTATACAGTTTGTCGAAAGAGTTAATTAGCCAAAGGTGCAAAAATACTGGTAAATACGTTACTTTTGCCATAGATAAATAAATACCCGGAGGAATTCAGAAATGAAATCGGTTAAACTAACTATTCTTTTATTACTGTCGCTTCTTGCCGAAAATTCTTTTGCACAGGCAGTTAGCAGTTATGTCGGAATACAGGATTCGCTCACTAAAGTATGTTCAATAATATGGAAACAAAAGACCGATTCTGGTCGTTTGCAAGCAAATGATGTTTTTTTCAGGCAATTTCATACCGCCCTCGACTCGAAATCATTCATTTCAGACCCTTTCGACTCCATTATCGGAATCACCCACGTGGCATCTCAGGACGGTAAACTGCGCATCTATACCTGGAATGTTCCCCTTTCGGACGGAACAAACAAATATTTCGGATTTATAAAACTCAGTTATGATAGTCTGCATGTGATTCAATTGCAGTCGGTTAAACAGGATGAAGCGGGTTTCGAAACGGAGCAATTTACTCCACAATCCTGGTACGGGGCAATTTATTACAAACTTATCCAGGAGAAAGTTGGTGAAAATCAAATATATACTTTGCTTGGGTGGGACGGTTATACGGCAAATTCGAACCGGAAAATGATAGATATTTTAAGTTTAGATAAAAAAGGAAATATCGTCTTTGGAATGCCGATCTTTAAAACGGATAAAGGCATAAAATTGCGTGTAGTGATGGAATATGCCGAAAAGGCAAGTATGCTGTTACGCTATGATTACCAGGCAATTAAAATACAAAAACGGAAGAAGATAAAAAAAGAAGATACCTGGCTTATTGTAATGGATCGCATGATTCCGATGGATGCCTCGATGGCAGGAAACCGGATGTACTATGTTCCTGCCGGCGATACATATGACGGTTTTGTTTTCAGAAACGGTTTCTGGGTCCTGGCTGAAGATATTGAAGTTACGAACCGGCAAACGGGTTTAAAATAATTTTTCAACTCGGAGATCTACAATTAGTGTAATAATTTCGTAAATTTAGTACGCAATATCCTGGAGTAAAAAAACACATTTTTGATATTGAAAAACGAAAAAATAATTATCAAAATTCTTGTTTGCCTTTTAAAACATTTTATAGCTTTGTGTTAATAAATTAACAGAGATTTGTACGAGTTAATCATTACTTTTTATTCGGGTTAATACATTGTAAACAAACATTTTAACAACAATAATTCAGAAAAATGAAAAAACACAATTTTAATGCGGGGCCATCAATTCTTCCACGGATTGCAATCGAAAACACGGCCAAAGCCATTCTGGAACTAAACGGCATTGGAATGTCACTGCTCGAGATATCGCATCGAAGCAAGGATTTTCAGGCTGTCATGGATGAGGCTGTTGCATTATTTAAAGAAGTACTGAATATTCCCGAAGGTTACCAGGTCCTTTTCCTGGGAGGCGGAGCCAGTCTGCAATTCTGCATGATTCCTTTCAATTTGCTGAATAAGAAAGCCGCTTATCTCGAAACCGGTGTATGGGCAAAAAAAGCAATCAAGGAAGCTAAATTATTTGGTGAAGTTGCTGTGATCGGCTCTTCATCGGGTAAAAACTTCAATTACATTCCCTCAGGCTGGGAAATCCCTGCCGATGCCGATTACTTCCATATTACCACCAACAACACCATTTATGGTACTGAGATCAGGGAAGATTTTGACAGCCCTGTTCCGTTGATTGCCGATATGTCGAGCGATATCCTGAGCCGGCCGGTAAATGTTTCAAAGTACGCCATGATCTATGGCGGTGCGCAGAAAAACGCCGGTACAGCAGGTGTAACTTTTGTGATCGTCCGTGAGGACATCCTCGGGAAAGTTGAACGTGCTATTCCTTCCATGCTCGATTATCGTATCCATATAAAGGAAGGATCGATGTTCAACACACCTCCTTGCGTCAGCATTTTTACCTTGAAGGAAACGCTGAAATGGGTAAAAGAAATGGGTGGTGTTGCAAAAATGGAAGAACTGGATTTAGCAAAAGCCAAACTGCTTTACGATGCTATCGACAACAGCAAAATGTTTGAAGGCACGGCTGCCAGGGATGCCCGCTCGCTTATGAACATTTGTTTTGTTATGAAGGAACAATACAAGGACAAAGAAGATGCGTTTATGGAGTTTTCCAAAAGCTGCGGTATGGTTGGAATTAAAGGCCATCGTTCGGTCGGTGGTTTCAGGGCATCTGTTTACAATGCTCTTCCAATCGAAAGCGTTCAGGCACTTATCGACTGTATGACAGATTTCGAAAAGGCAAATTCTTAGCTTCAGATCTTGTTGTGTATTAAAACTTGTTAAATCAATTTAAATGAAAAGGGCACCTGAACCGGATTATTTCTGTTCAAAACCTTACTGCAAGTATTTTAAATTGGCAATAATTTAATAATCAAATTGTTACTTATGAACCGAGCCATGTCTACAATTTCGACACACAGAGAAATGATTAGACATGGCGAGTTCCATCTGACCCGTAAAAAATTAAAAAATAAAAAGATGAAAAAAATATTGATTGCCACCGAAAAGCCATTTGCAAAGTCAGCAGTAGACGGTATAAAGAAAATTCTGGAAGCAGCGGGCTTCGAAACAGTATTGCTTGAAAATTATGCGCAAAAAGCTGAATTACTGCAAGCTGCTTCCGATGCGGATGCAATTATTATCCGAAGCGATATTGTGGATGCTGATGTTCTGAATGCAGCTAAAAACCTGAAAATTGTTATCAGGGCCGGAGCCGGTTACGATAACATCGACCTTGCAACCGCCACAGCAAAAGGTGTTGTTGCCATGAATACACCTGGCCAGAATTCGAATGCTGTTGCTGAGCTGGCAATGGGAATGATGGTATTTGCTGCCCGGAATAATTTCAATGGTTCATCAGGAACCGAGCTAAAAGGTAAAAAACTCGGACTTCATGCCTTTGGTTATGTAAGTAAAGCAGTTGCCACAATAGCCCATGGTTTCGGGATGGAAATTTATGCTTTTGACCCTTTTGTTGATAAAGGTGCTATTGAAGCTGAAGGAATTCATTATGTAGATGACGTAAATGAATTATATAAAACTTGCCAGTATGTGTCGCTGCATATGCCTGTAAATGCACAAACCAAGAAATCGGTAAACTTTGATTTACTTTCACTCATGCCAAAGGGAGCCACATTGGTAAACACAGCCCGGAAAGAAGTTATTGCTGAAGAAGGCTTGCTGCAGATGTTTGCCGAAAGAGCTGATTTTAAATATATTTCGGATGTTGAGCCGGATTGCAAAAGCTTGATTGCCGAAAAATTTTCAGGCAGGTTTTACTTTACACTTAAAAAAATGGGTGCCCAAACCTCAGAGGCAAACAACAATGCAGGTTTAGCAGCAGCCAGGCAGATTGTAGATTTCTTCACTAAAAATGATACAACATTTCAGGTAAATAAATGATGATTTAGATCATTTATCTGCCTGGATTTTGTTAAAAGAAAAATCTGAAATTGCCAGGACGAAATTTATATTGCTCCTGCTAAGCTAAGTATTTTGAGAAGTTTATTTCCTGTTGGAATAATTTTCTTGACTTTCATGATTATCATCACTACTTTAGCCGCTTATTTCATTCACTTATACAGTTTTTTAATAAGAACAAAGCTATTTATACAACCAAAAACCACTTTTTATGGAAACTTCACTTGATAAAGCTATTACTTTCTTTCGTTTCGAGGATTTACGAATTTACCTGAAGGCACTTGATTATATAGATTGGGTATATAAAAAAGTTAATGATTTCCCTGCTACAGGTACTATTTCGTTGTCTGCATCATTCTACAACTCGGCTCAGTCTATAGCTTTGCATATTGCAGAAGGTTCAGCCCGGAACAAAACCCAATTTATTCATTACCTGAAAATGGCCAAGAGTTCCGTTCGCGAATGCGTTGTCCACACAGCAATGGCTAGCAGGCAAGACTTGTTCACAGCCTCTGATTCGGAAGAATCGCGTAACCAATTGATGGAAATGACTAAAATGTTAGGAGCCCTAATTGGTTCCCTGCAACGATCAGCTGGTATTGTTGATAACGATGATGATTGATAATCAATAATTTACCTTAATTCTTATCTCTTAATTCAATGGCTTCCTAGTCCATTGAATTTTTTGGTTTTTCTGTTGTTTCATTCACCGCAATTGTATTATTTTGTGCCTGATTAATAATGATCAATATTTGAAATAAATACTGAAACAATGGCAATTCTTAAAGCATTTAAAGGCTTGCGCCCCCCCGTATCTATTGTACAACAGGTAGCCTCCCGACCTTATGACGTTCTGAATTCGGAAGAGGCCCGCCTCGAGGCTCTCGATAATCCTTATTCTTTACTCCGGGTTACCAAAGCAGAAATAGACCTGCCTGCGGGTTGTGATGTTCATGGACAGGAAGTTTATGATAAAGTGGTTGAGAATTTTGCTTCCTTCAGGATGAATGGCTGGTTAGTTCAGGATGCCGGCGAGAAACTATACATATATGCACAAACCATGGATGGGCGGACTCAATACGGTATAGTTGGATGCACGAGTATAGCGGATTATTTCGAAAATAAAATTAAGAAACATGAACTGACCCGGAAAGACAAAGAAGAAGATAGGATGATACATGTGCGCATCACGAATGCAAATGTCGAACCGGTTTTCTTTTCCTACCCGGCCAACAAAAATATCGATGATATAGTTTCAGGTATTGTAACCAAAAACAAACCTGTTTACGATTTTGTAACCGACGAAGGGTTCGGCCATCATTTCTGGACAATCGACGACAAAGAAACGATTCACAGGATTATTGATATTTTTAAAAATGAAATTCCCAGTTTATATGTTGCCGACGGGCATCACCGTACTGCTGCAGCCGCACTTGTAGGTGAAGAAAAACGCAAAAATAACCCGGCCCATAACGGCACTGAGGAATATAATTTCTTCATGTCGGTGCTCTTTCCCGACAATCAACTGAAGATAATTGACTATAACCGCCTGGTTAAAGATTTAAACCATCTCAGCATCGGGGAATTTATCCAGAAATTGAATGAGGTTTTTAATGTTGAAAAGAAAGGTCGAGAGATTTATACCCCTGTGAGTTTGCACAATTTTGCCTTATATCTCGATAGTGAGTGGTATTCCTTAACTGCCAGGGAAGGCACTTACGATGATAAAGATCCTATTGGAGTTCTTGATGTTACCATTCTGTCGTCACTTGTGCTGGATCAAATACTTGATATAAAGGACTTGCGAACCTCTACGCGTGTCGATTTCGTCGGTGGTATCCGTGGTCTTGGTGAGCTTAAAAAACGTGTTGACAGCGGTGAAATGAAAGCGGCATTCGCATTGTATCCAGTTTCGATGAAGCAACTTATTGACATTGCTGATACCGGTAATATAATGCCCCCTAAAACTACCTGGTTCGAGCCAAAACTAAGGAGTGGGCTGGTAGTGCATTTACTCGATTAACTGTGCCGATGACTTTTGTTTCAAGGAAGTGATGCCTTGAATAGCTAATATGAAACTATGGTAAGGTATCAGAATTTTACCATAAACCCTGTACTTGCCTTTAACACGCTTTTAGTCAGATCCTTTCCTGTCATAACCTGGGCATCAATCACCCAGTTTACTGCACCAAGGTCGAAAGATAAACCTGCGGTGCCACTGTAGTATTGGATTAGGCCACGGGAGTGTATATTGTAAGTATAATACTGGCGTCCCAGCCCCCCGCTCAATCTCAGGAATTTCATAATTGTCATACCTGCTTCAACAGTGTAAAACTCATTAAATTTTTGTTCGAGATCAATATCGCCTGAAACGCCTGCGTCAGGAGGAAGTAGCAACGCCACCATTCCGGGTTTTGTGCTCCCGGCTGATGCATAAACGCCCAGCATGTTGCCCCGGTTTGTGCCACCCCTTGTCGAAATAAAACCAAACTGGCCATTGAGTTGCCAACTTATCCGGTCAGGTGTATAGGCGAATTTCTCGCCGGGGCTACCATAAAGAACATTAACCGATGGGCCAAGTAAAAGGATAAATCCTTTATCCTGGGCGAATACTGGACGACAAGTCAACAGAAAGAAAAGAAAAAATATTTTTGTTTTCATATTTCTTGTCCTTTCTACTTTTTTGACAAACTAAAAACAACTCCTACCTGCACCAGGCTTTTTCCTAAACCGATATCGGAATACAATCCGAAATTCCGGCCCAGAGAAATTTCAGATCCACCCCTGGCAATAAAATCTGAATTGAATCCACGACCCTCAGAGTGGGATGCTACTTTTTTATTATCATCCTTAAAATAGATTTCGCCGTTTATATCCACAAAATTGAAGTTCAAATCGATTCCGCCTAGAACATACAATTTAAAAATTCCTCCTGTGATGTCGTACCTTGCAAACGCACCAAGCGTAGCAACCTTTTCGGTGATATCCTGTTTGATCCCGATCTGGTCATATTCACTGAAATAGTCGTATGCGTATTTAAATCCTGCAACTCCCAGGCTGGCACCCAGTTTGATATTCTTGTTAAATTTAAAATTGTAACCGACGTATAAGGAAGGTGCGCTAGGTGTTTTGGTAAAGTCGTCGACACCTTTAAGGCTTGAATACTGCCGGGAGAAACCCATTCCAGCTTTTATCGCGCCATTTCCGATATTATTCTTCCAGTCAGTTGAAAGTGAATCAGGTTCTGTTAAAGGTTGTGCCGGGGGCTGGCCTAAAGGAATGGCAGTTTCGCTCTTTGAATTCTTGCTTTTTCCCGAAGCAGGGGTTAAAACCTCGTATGTCTGGTTGGTATAAGAAATGGCATATATGTCCTTACGTGGAATAGCTACAATTGGCCCATCAGGCATTTCAGCCCTCAGGTACCTTATATTATCGGCATTGAGTTCAATCACTTTTCCATATAGGATAGATCCATCCGCCTTGATAATGACATCCGCTGGTTTTTTCGTTTCTTTTGACTCCTGTGCACCCGCTTGGCCGGCAAAGCCAAGTAAAAGAGCGATAAACAGGATGCAACCTGATAAGTGTAAATTACTTTGCATATGAGATGTCTTTAAAAATGCCCTGGTAAAGCGTTATTTTTTCGGCCGGATTCTGTTCACAAACCAAGCGGGCAAAGAATTTTCCCAGTATTAGTTTTTCTTCAGGGCTCTGTCTTTCAATTTGTAGATAATCTTCAGCAAGGAATTCAGGATCGAGCCTGTAGCTCTTATAATTCCCCAATGAATCTTTATTCATCAAACCCAGACTATAGATTCCGCCGAGTTTATATTCATAAGCCGGACGGTAAACCCCAATATAATCCTGGTCGATCAGGAAGTCAATCTCGATACTGAGTATGACATCAGCACCTGCATTGTCTTTTCCACGTGCTTCAAGCAGGTAGCGGGTATAAGACTCATACCTGGAAGAGTCGTAGTAAAACAATACTTCCTTGCCCTTGTAAAAATTCACATCATCGGCGTGCTGACTTGCAATGTTATCAGTCGAAAAGGAGAGGGTGCCCTGTCTTTCGATCTGGAACAAATCCACCTTGTCGCGGCAAGAGATGGCAAGCAGGCATAGGGCAAATAAAGCCAGTAATTGCCGGAAGACCTTTAAAGGCCTGGTTTTTAATTTCATAAAACGAAAAGTTAGTATTTATCTGTATACTTAAATTGAATTGATTACTCGAAGGTTAAGAACCCATACTTTGAGTATAAAATTACAATAAAAATTATTTTTAGAATCCGATCTAAAAAATATAATGGAACAAAACGGAGCCTTAAGTAGCATTATACTTATTACTCTGTATAGATATACCCTGAATTGAATGGAATTGGCGAGCTTTTTGTCAGAAGACGGAAGTCAGGAGACCGAAGTGTTTGCATACTTGAAATTACTTCATTCAGGCCACTTACGACTCTCGCCTTCTGACTTCTGAAAATATAATTTTGCCCACGAAATTAACGGAAGAACCAATTAAATCAAACTTAGTTGATTTTCGTCACTGAATAACTTAGGCTTGCGACCACGCAATTTTTTCTTATCGCTCTGAATCTGAATATTCTTGTATTGTTTGTATTTTAACCCAATGTAACCAAGTTTAAAAAACACATACGTGCCGGTTTTATCAAGTTTAAGGTTCGACAGTATATTTTTATCCGTTGTTTTTCTGTATTTATTCACATAGAGGGTAATTTCGGATATATGCTTAGGTTCGTTCAACGATTCGAGGTATTCTTTAACCAGTTCCTTAATGGTTCCGGTTTTCACCATGTCCCATTCCTTGAGGGCGTATGTACTTGTTTTCCCGATGGCGGCAACTTCTTCAATACTTAAAATGGATGAGCGAAGTGATTCGATATTAGGTGGAATCCGTTTTGATCGGCTTTTAAGTTCCTTGCAAATTTCGGTGAGTTTCATCGGGTGTCCCACATTTGTCAGGATACTGACGATATGCTCCGAAAGTTTAACCAGCGAATTACGCTTAAAAATGAGATCGGTCTTATCGTAACCCAATCCAAATTCCTCGGTGGCTATGCGTTTGCAGATTTGCTTAAGCCGGTCGTTAACAATCTGTCCCGGCAGAACAAATTTGTTTAAATACGACATGATATCAACAGTTTTATCTTCAACCCTGCGTACATCATTATTTTCTTCAATATTCGCTATAAAAGCTTTGAAATCAAATACCTCTTTGTATTTGCGGGCTAAAAGGTAGTAGTGATGGTAACTATTTTCAATGCTTTGTATTGAAATAAAGTAACGTTGCAGAATTCCGGCCAAAACCAGGGAGTAAAATTTACCGGTATATGACAGTTTTTCTTCAGCATTGATCTGGTTGACCGTATCCTGGTTAATGACAATGATTTCTTTTTTCAGGTCAAGTCCGTAATCGAAATGTTTATCGATATTCACAAACCGTTGGGATATTTTGCAAACTGCATCAAATACTTTGTCAGGCACTTTTTGCGAAATCTGTCTTACCCTTTCGCGTGTGATACTATAATGATCGCCAATTGCCTGGAGCGTGCGTTTTTGCGATTTTTCAACGAATCCATAATTGTTATTGAAAATATACTGCTCACGTTCGTTTAATATGTATTGGATCATCGATTTCACATAAATAAACAGGGGAAATTCCTTTGAGATAAATGAATCTTTATATAACTCAGTTACTTCCGATGGAACCTTGAAATTAATATAGCAAAAAAGTTTAAAATCCTCAAACCCAAGCAAAGGCTCATTCATTCTCAGGTTTTCGAGTGTAAGCCCCGAAATGCTGAGATATTTTTTTGACATGTTTATCAGTTCGATATCGGTTTTAAGACCACAATTCCGGATACCCCTGAATGTATTCTGTTCCAGGTAATAGTAAAGGATCTTAAACAAGGTATCAAGAGAGCCCTCGATACATACATTCTTTGTTCTTTCTGAAAGGCTTTCCATCCTTTTCAGCTCTTCTATATGATAGTTTATGAGTTTCGATAAAGGGGCCACGGCTATTGAAATTTTATATGTGTAACGTACCCTACAAATTTAAGCAATTTTTTAGTGAATTTTACATAAATTAGGGAAAAAATCAAAAATTATTTTTCGAAAGCTGTTTACATATTTCATAACATATGATACCATTGGCTATGGATGCATTAAGCGATTCGGCATGCTTCGCTGTTGGGGTGCCAGAAAAATGAGGAATATGTAAAGGCTCGTTTATAAATGGCTTAAGAGTTCCTGATATTCCGTGCGATTCACTGCCAATCAGAATGATTCCGGGGCGTGAAAATATTTTTTGTGAAATGTCAGGACCTTCGAGCATGGCACCAAAAACAGGAATTTCGGGAGCTAAGCTTTTAAAAAATTCGGGCAGATTAACATAAAAAACATTCATTCTGCAAAATGAACCCATTGTAGCCTGAACCACTTTCGGATTGTATACATCAACCGAATCGGTTGAACAAATTACGCTTTTGATTCCGAACCAGTCAGCTGTCCTCATCATGGTTCCCATGTTGCCAGGGTCGCGGATACCATCAAGCGCAAGCATCATTCCGCTTAAGTCTTCTGTTTTTGGAAAAGTAACTGAAGGTATTTCAGCAATGGCCAAAACCTGGTTTGGAGTACTGAGGTCGCTCACTTTTATAAGCTCTTCCTCAGTGATTTCGGTAAACTCAATGTTTTTATTTTTAATCTGTTTGAAGTTATTATCAAGCCATTCCGGTATAGCAAAAACCTTTAAAACCTTTAAATGGCTTGACATTAGTTCGCTCACGCTTTTCACACCTTCAACCAAAAAGGCCTGGTGCTGCATGCGAAATTTCTTGATTTTGAGCGAGTTAATGTATTTTATTTGGTTGTGTGATAACATGTATGACGGTTTTAAAGAGAAAAAAAAATCCCGGTTTTAGCCGGGATTAAATTAGCAAATATTTTGATGCTAAGTGGTGTGATTATTCAGCAACAACTTCAAAATTGATGGTTACCTGGAGATCCTTGTGCAGGCGGATACTGGCAGTATAACTACCTGTTTCTTTGATTGATTCGCCGTCAAGATGAATTTTTTTGCGGTCGATATCAATTTTAAATTGATCCCTTAAGGCATCTGCAATCTGAATAGCATTCACTGATCCGTAAATTTTTCCGGTTTCAGCAGCTTTAGCACCAATTTTAACGGTTACGTTTTCGAGTGATTTTGCTACTATATCGGCTTCCTTGCGGGTTTTTTGTGCTTTGAATGATTTCTGACGGAGGTCCTCGGCATTAATCTTCCTGTTTGGTTCGGTTGCCATAACTGCGTGTCCCTGGGGGATTAAGTAATTACGGGCATACCCGTCCTTAACAGTTACCACATCGTGTGCGTAACCCAATGTGGTTACATCTTTTTTAAGTATAATTTCCATATCAGCCTCCTACTATTTTAATAAGTCTGCAACATAAGGTAATAGCGACAAATGACGTGCGCGTTTAACTGCCTGCGCTACTTTGCGCTGGTACTTGGTGCTCGTACCGGTTAACCGGCGTGGCAAAATTTTACCCTGCTCGTTGATAAATTTAAGCAGGAAGTCAGCATCCTTGTAATCGATGAATTTTATTCCGCTTTTTTTGAAACGGCAATATTTTTTCTTTTTGACATCAACCGTAATGGGAGTCAGGTATTTGATATCCGAATTTCCTTGTGTGGCCATTTTTTTGTTTTTTTAAAGGTTACAATTACGCTTGTGCTTTTTCTTCAGCTTTTGCTGATTTTTTTGCACGACGTTTGGTGCTGTATGCAACAGCATGTTTATCAAGGACTACGGTGAGAAAGCGAAGAATACGCTCGTCACGTTTCATGGCAATCTCGAAATCGTTGATCAGCGTACCTTCAGCATGAAATTCGAACTGGTGATAAAAACCGGTCGATTTTTTCTGAATAGGGTATGCCAACTTGCGAAGACCCCAATTGTCGTCGTTAATAATTGTAGCCCCTTTGTCAACAAGGAACTTCTGGAACTTGCTTACCGTTTCCTTCATCTGTTCATCAGATAAAACGGGAGTCATAATGAAAACGGCTTCGTACTGTCTAATCATTTGTTTTACTTTAATTTAGTTATTG
>CAIXAQ010000296.1 GCA_903917425.1 uncultured Bacteroidales bacterium | reverse complement strand
GCGCTCAAAGTTACCAGCGTCAGGCCTGATGAGGCTGATTTCCATGGCAATCACACCGATGATTCAATTGACGGTTACAGTATTACACAAGAGTTTTTACCCGATACACTTAAGGATACATCGATGATGCTGCGGGCAGGAGCCTCCAGCGTTTTTTATGTTCGTGCCGATTCTGGTTTTGAGGAGCAGGCGATCCTTCATTTTATCAATCAATATACTACAGATCAGCCAATTATCTGTGAAAGCAGGAGCCTGCGTAGTCTTGTTATTCCCGGTTTATTCCTTATGACGGTGCGCTTGCCGGCAATCGGAAAAGAGAAAGACATTTCGGCATACATTTCATTAGCCGATAAGGTTTTTCATTTTGATGTCGATTTTTCTGAAATAGATCGATTTACCCATGATTTACACTTTGAGAATGGGAGATTTTTTATTCACAATTAACCTGCTGCCTATTTTCAAACACTGATTGTTGGAATAAGATATACAGACTGGAATAATTTTTCACACAAATTGTTCTTTGATTATCGGTAACGCTATTACAAAATCATATTTACAAGCTATTGACAATCAGATTTTTAAAATTTTTATCCGTAATTTCTCCACGATTCTATCCTAAATCGCCTTTCCCTGCGTGTAAACACAACTTGATGAAGAGTTAAATTCGAGTACTTTTGCAAAAAAAATCTCGGAAAATGAATAGATACAAACTTGTATTAATCACGCTCATTACCCTTCTCCTTTACGCCAATAACACTAAGGCACAAGATGACGGCTCCGTTTGGCTAAGTGCTCTCGGAGGGCTCAACAGCAGTTGGATAATAAATCAGAATGCTTATGGGAATCCTGAACTTGATTATTCCACCACATTCGGCCTGACCGGGGGATTGCAATATAGTTACTTTTTCAAAAAAGAATGGGGTTTTAACGGATCGTTGCTGGCATCAAAAATAGGTCAAAATTATGCTGGAAAGCAATTTGAGGGCGAAGCCGATCGTAAAATCAAACTATCGTATGTAGAAGTTCCTCTTTTAGTGATGCGAAAATTATCGGGAGGCAAAAATCCTTTATGGCTTTCGGTGGGTCCCGACTTAATGTTTCTCCTCAAAGCAAAACAGGAATATGGTTATATAGGGCCAACACCGCCGGAAACTGAACTAAATGTAGGTTATCTGAAAACAGGAGATATTAAAGAACGTTACAAACCATTTGATGTTGGTTTGAATTTGGGTTTTAACAAAATGTTTGAATTCCAGGCTAGTGATGTTGCGGCTTTAACATTATCAGCCAACGCTTCTTTGGGACTGACTGATATTAACAGTACCGAGTGGCAGATGCCAGACCGGAAAGGGGAATACAAGGCTTCTCATAATTTTTATATCGGTATTAAAGCAGGCTTTGCTTTTAAGGTTTCAAAACAGTAAACATTCAACCTATAAACAAAAACGCATCCAAACCGGATGCGTTTTTTGCGTTTATCGAAAGAGTAATTATTCAATACTTACAATTGGCCAAGGTTTTGCCGTTTCCCAGGCGCCACGGGTGAAATCAGGAACATCTATTGAATTGCCTCTGTTCAGCACACTTTTCTCGCTCAAAGGCACAATGCTGCACCAGGTTGCTGCATCATATACATCCTGATCGAGGGGCAAACCATTACGCAGGCAATAGATCAAACGATAATCCATTATAAAGTCCATTCCCCCGTGTCCACCCACTTTTTTGGCTTTTTCTCCCATTTGGACTGCTAACGGATGCTCATATTTTTTCATCAGAGCATCAAAATCTTCTTTCTTCAAAAATTCATGCGCATTGGGTTCCAATGCTATTTGTTCTTCAGGATATTTCACAGCCATTCCCTTTGTCCCGCTGATACGATGAATACGGTTATATGGGCGCGGACTTGTGGTATCATGCTGTATCATAATAGTTTTACCCTGTATGGTGCGGACCACCGTGGTATTCATATCACCTAGCTTGTAGGACTGTACTGCTTCTGGAGAATTTGCTCCAAATTTATCCTGTGCATATAACGACATACCAACCTGGTTGGTCGAAACTGAGGTCAGATAATCGAACCTGTCTCCGCGATTGATACCCATAAGTTGTGCTACCGGGCCCAGGCCATGTGTCGGATAGGGGTTGCCGGTATGTATTTTGCTGTATTCGAGCCGCCACATATCGTGATACCCTCCTTCTTTCATAAACTTGAGCCAGCGCAGGTCGTGTATATATGCACCTTCGGCGTGGAGAATCTCGCCAAATACGCCGTTGCGGGCCATATTCAATGTGTTGAGTTCAAAGAAGTCGTAACAGCAGTTTTCGAGCATCATGAAATGCCTTTGAGTTTCTTCGGCTGTATTTACCAAATCCCAGCATTGATCTAATGTAACTGCACTCGGTACCTCGCAGGCAGCATGTTTTCCATGTTTCATGGCGTAAACAGCAATAGGTGTGTGCAACAACCAGGGTGTGCATTGATAAACCAGGTCAATATCATCGCGTTCGCAAATCTTTTTCCAGTCCTCTTCGCCGGTATATTCGATGGCGGGTTTCAGGCCAAGATCTGTAATTTGCTTATTAGCATCTTTAACAGCTTTTGGAACCACATCAGCAATTGCTATTAATTCCGTGCCTTCAACTTGAATCAGTCTTCGCACGGCTTCGCTGCCTCGCATTCCTAATCCTACAAGCCCGATACGAACAATTTTTAAAGGTTCGCACCTCAGTCCCATCACCGATTTACCTTTGCCTGCAGGTATTTTCTTTTCGGAAGCTAATAAATCAGCATCCGTAAAATTTCCGGATCCAAACACATTGGTTATTGGGGCTGCGCCCAGGGCTATAGAGCCCGCTGCTGCAATTCTGATAAAATTCCTGCGGCTGTTGTCTTTATGGCTACTTGTCATTTTGTAGGTATTTATGATGACAAATGTAAGGAATTAGGCATGCAGACTACTACTGAGGATGAAAAAAATCACCAAGGGTTTCAGGAGGCGCAAAAAAAATCCCCACTGATTTGAGTGAGGATTCCGTGTTGGTACCCGAAGCCGGAATCGAACCGGCACGGCCGCAATGGCCAAAGGATTTTAAGTCCTTCGTGTCTACCTATTTCACCATTCGGGCAGCTAAAAAAAACCTCCTTGTAACTAACAGGAGGTTCTTAAAGCAGAGCGAAAGACGAGACTCGAACTCGCGACCCCGACCTTGGCAAGGTCGTGCTCTACCAACTGAGCTACTTTCGCATTTATATCCTTTTTGGAGGTGCAAATATACATACATTTTTCATTTACAAAAGCTTCTCTAGTATTTTTTCAACATTTTTTTTATCTCGTTCAGTTTCATCAGGGCTTCAACGGGGGTTAATGTGTTAATATCCAAACTCATAATATCATCGCGAATGCGCTCCAGCAACGGGTCATCCAGCTGGAAAAAACTAAGCTGTATATCTTCTCCTTTTCTGTCTTTTTTTGTTGAAATCTCAGTATTTTCCTGATCATCAGTTACATGCTTTTTCTCAAGTTGAGCAAGTATGTTGGTAGCCCTTTGCAAAACGCTTCCTGGCATGCCCGCCATACGGGCCACATGGATACCAAAACTGTGTTCACTGCCCCCCGGAGTTAATTTCCGCAGAAAAATTACTTTTTTCCCTACTTCCTTTACGGCCACATGATAATTGCGGATCCGCTGCTTGCTGGCAGCCATTTCATTTAATTCGTGGTAATGAGTTGCAAACATCACCTTGGCTCGATAGAGAGGGTGATCGTGCAGGTATTCGGTAATAGCCCTGGCAATAGATATGCCATCGTATGTGCTGGTTCCGCGCCCAATTTCATCGAGCAATATCAGGCTTCGGTTCGAAATATTGTTCAGGATACTGGCTGTTTCATTCATTTCGACCATAAACGTAGATTCGCCTGAAGTAATATTATCCGAAGCTCCTACACGTGTAAATATTTTATCGACCATGCCGATTGTGGCGGCGTCTGCAGGAACAAAACTGCCTATCTGGGCCATCAGCACGATTAAAGCGGTTTGCCTCAGCAAAGCCGACTTCCCCGACATGTTGGGCCCGGTTAAAATAATTATCTGCTGCCCATCGTTATCGAGCAAAACATCATTGGCAATATAGTCTTCGCCATTGGGCATATGCTTCTCAATAACCGGATGCCGGCCATTGATTATATCAAGTGTGTAAGAATCTTTGAGTTGTGGCTTTACATACCTGTTTTGCCTGGCTATACGGGCAAATGACAGCAGGCAATCGAGACGTGCAATCAGTTGCGCATTGAGTTGAACCGGTTGCACATATTCAGCTAAGTGAATAACTAATTCATTGTAAATCCTGTTTTCGATGGCAAATATTTTTTCTTCGGCACCGAGAATTTTTTGTTCGTATTCCTTTAATTCCTCAGTAATATAGCGCTCTGCATTTACCAGCGTTTGTTTGCGTATCCATTCAACCGGAACCTTGTCCTTATGCAGGTTGGTAACTTCGAGGTAATAGCCGAAAACATTATTAAAACTCACTTTCAGCGAGTTAATGCCGGTTCGCTCAATTTCGCGTTGCTGAAGTTTAATAAGGTAATCTTTGCCCGAATATGCAAGGCTTCTGAGTTCATCAAGTTCATCCGAGACGCCGGGTGCAATAACCTGTCCTTTCGAAACCATAGTGGGAGGATCATCCTGGATAGTTTGGCCTATTTTATCAGCAATTAATTCGCATGGGTTTATTTGTTCACCCAGGTGATTGAGTGCTTCGTGTGTTGCATCAAGACAAGCTTTTTTGATAGGAGTAAGAGCCTGAAGGGCCCGGCGTATCTGTAATACTTCACGTGGATTTACCCTTCCGACGGCAACTTTTGAAATCAGCCGTTCCAGATCGCCGATAGTTTTTACCTGCTGTTCAATTATTTCTGTAAAAGGCTCGTGTGTTAAATAATAGTCAACTATTTCGTGACGCTCGGTTACCGGAAGGCGATCTTTTAGCGGAAGCAAAATCCATCGCCTGAGAAGGCGGCTTCCCATGGGTGAGATTGTCCGGTCGATGGTTGAAAGCAGCGTGTTTGCATTATCGTTAGGCGATTGCAACAATTCCAGGTTTCTGACCGTAAATTTGTCCAGCCACACAAAATGATCCTCTTCAATCCTGCTTATTTTGCAAATGTGTTTAACTTTATCGTGTTGCGTTTCGGAAAGATAATACAGGGCAATTCCCGCTGCAATGATGCCGTTTTCGAGTTCGCTGATGCCAAATCCTTTGAGGGATGCAGTACCGAATTGTTTGAGCAACAAATCCCTGGTGAAATCAACGGTAAAAACCCATTCATCGAAATAGGAGAAATAATACTTGTCGCCGAAGGTTTCGACAAACTGTTGTCGTTTGTTCTTCTGCACCACAACTTCCGAAGGCCTGAAAGTTTGAAGCAGTTTCTCAATATACTCATTTGAACCTTGGGCCAGCATAAATTCGCCTGTAGATATATCGAGGAATGCTATACCCGAAGCTTTTGGAAGAAGATGAATGGCTGCAAGAAAATTATTTTCTTTATTTTCAAGAATCTTATCATTATACGAAACTCCTGGAGTAACCAATTCGGTAACTCCCCGCTTAACTATGGTTTTTGTAAGCTTTGGATCTTCCAACTGATCACAGATAGCTACTCTGTACCCGGCTCTGACAAGTTTTGGCAGATAGGTATCGAGCGAATGATGAGGAAATCCGGCAAGTTCTATATAAGTAGCAGTACCGTTTGCCCTGCGTGTAAGCACGATGCCTAATATTTCCGAAGTTTTAATTGCATCCGAACCAAAAGTTTCATAAAAATCGCCAACCCTGAACAACAACAAGGCGTCAGGATATTTAGCCTTGATCGTATTGTATTGTTTCATCAGGGGCGTTACCGTAACATCTTCCTTTTCTTTGCCTTTTGTCACTTCCCTAAAGTATAAATTGTAATGGCAAATATAGGATTATATGTCCGGATTTTCATCCGGGCTGCTTAAGTGTTAATAATTATTCCGTTTTGCACTAAATGGAATTACACCTAAATTTGCTGCAAAAACCTGAACATGCGAAAACTTAGTATGGATGAGCTGAACAGGGCAACTGTTGAAGAATTTAATCAACTCGACAAACTGCCGGTTATTTGTGTTTTGGATAATATCAGGAGCCAGCATAATATCGGTTCTATCTTCCGCACCTCTGATGCCTTCAGGATCAAGGAACTGTATTTATGCGGCATTACAGCAACGCCCCCAAACCGGGAAATCAACAAGTCTGCCCTGGGAGCCACCGAGTCGGTTAAATGGAAATACTTCGACGATACCTGCACCGCAATTGAACAGCTTAAAAAAGCCGGGTATAAAATTATTGCCATTGAACAGGCAAGCGGTAGTATTTTCCTGGAGGATTACACTGTTGCCACCGATGATAAAATGGCCTTGATTTTCGGTAATGAAGTGACGGGTGTAAGTGACGAAGTAATGGCACTGGCAGATGGCTGCATCGAAATACCGCAATTTGGCACCAAACACTCTTTCAATGTATCGGTAACCGCTGCCATCGTTTTATACCAGTTATATATAATGTTTAATAAATCAATAATTTAAAAGGGATATAACTGCAGTTAACTTTACTCAAGTTC
>CAIXAQ010000295.1 GCA_903917425.1 uncultured Bacteroidales bacterium | reverse complement strand
GGGCACCGTCAGCATCAGCCATGTGAGCGACGCAACCACAGCCGGATCCTGTGCCAACAAATTCACCGTCACCCGCACCTACAGAGCCACCGATGTCTGTGGAAACAAGAGTGATTTCGTTCAGACCATCACGGTCAACGACAACATCGCCCCCACCATCACCACCCCGGCAGGAAGCCTGGATGTGACAGTGTCCTGTGCCTCCGATGTACCTGCCGTAAACCTGACTGCTATTGCCGCCACCGATAACTGCGCAGGCACCGTCAGCATCAGCCATGTGAGCGACGCAACCACAGCCGGATCCTGTGCCAACAAATTCACCGTCACCCGCACCTACAGAGCCACCGATGTGTGCGGAAACCAGAGTGACTTCGTTCAGACCATCACGGTCAACGACAATATTTCCCCTACTATTAATTCTCCTTTTGGCTCAATGGATATAATAGTAGCCTGTTTTGCTGATGTTCCAGCGGTTAATTTTTCGTTAATTTCTGCTTCTGACAATTGTGCAGGGCCTGTTGTTATCAGTTTTGTCAATGATCTGATTACCGCAGTAAATTGTATCAATCAAGTCACAATTATGCGGACCTACCGGGCCACCGATATTTGTGGAAATTTCACCGATTTTGTTCAGAACATCACTGTTTACGATACTTTAGCCCCCACTATTTATAATCCGATTGGTTCATTGGACATAAAGGTATCTTGTGCGGATGATGTTCCTATGGTGAATTTCTCAGTGATTTCAGCCTCTGACAATTGTGCCGGAACCGTGATCATCAGCCATTTAAGTGATGCATCCACATCGGGATCCTGTGCCAACAAATTCACCCTAGCACGCACCTACAGAGCCACAGATGCTTGCGGGAATTATACCGATTTTATTCAGAATATTACTGTTGACGATACTTTAGCGCCTGTGATTACTAACCTCATTGGTTCTTTGGATATAACTATTACCTGTGCTTCCGATTTGCCGGCCGCGGACCTTGCTGCTATAGCCGCCACTGACAACTGCGTGGGCTCCGTCACCATCAGCCATGTGAGCGATGTAACTACAGCCGGATCCTGTGCCAACAAATTCTCCGTCACCCGCACCTACAGAGCCACCGATGTTTGCGGAAACCAGAGTGATTTCGTTCAGACCATCACGGTGAACGATACTATCGCTCCCATCATCACGTGCACAACAAATATAACTGTCAATAATGATCCAGGGATTTGTATGGCTGATATTCAGGTACCACAGCCGGTAATTGATGAAAATTGCAGTTTGTACACATTAACGAACAGTATGAATCAAACAGCAAATGCTTCCGGGAAGTATACGGTAGGAACCACCACCATCATCTGGACAGCTACAGATGAATGCGGGAATGCTTCGAACTGCCTGATGACAATTACAGTTCGTGACAATGAAAATCCGGTGATTATTTGTCCGGAAAATGTAATAGTCTGTCAAAATGAACCCGTAATTCTTGGCGTAGCAGCAGCAACAGATAATTGCGGGCTTGCAAGTATCACTAACAATGCGCCTTCCGTTTTTGAGCCTGGTGCTACTTTGGTTACATGGACAGCAACTGACCTGAACGGGAACACTTCACCCTGCACTCAAACGGTAATTGTGAACCCGCTGCCTGTTGCACATGCCGGGCAGAGCAATATTGTGTGTAACAGTGAAACATATACTGTTCAGGATGCTTCAGCGAGCAATTATTCAACTATTTTATGGACTCATGATGGACTCGGCTCTCTCGAAAATGACGATCAGATTAAAACTACCTACATACCAGCTTCCGGGGAGACCGGAACTGTTAATCTTCATCTTACAGTTACTGGTTTGACTAATTGCGGAACCTTCACCGACAGTTTACAATTACAATTAGTTCCTGCTGCAACAGCAAATGCTGGAAATAATATTTCATCGTGCGAATCAGCCCCTGTTAATTTAAATTTTGCACAAGCGAAGAACTTTACTTCCCTATTATGGTTAACTTCGGGAACAGGTGTTTTTAACAGTACAACGATCCTAAACCCGGTATATACTCCCGATCGGGCTGATATCAGCAAAGGATTCGTAAATGTGATCTTACAAGCCACAGGCGCGTCTCCCTGCGGTACTGCAGCCGATACACTCCGCATCGATTTTATTAAAGCACCGTTGGCAAATGCAGGTTTAGACGAATCACTTTGTTCGATATCCCCTTATGAGTTTACAACAGCAACAGCAAACAATTATTCCTCGCTTTTTTGGACACATAACGGTTCCGGCAGCCTATCCGATCCCTCTGCATTGAGACCTATTTATACTCCCGGAGTTGGAGAACACGGAGCAATTGAGTTTAAATTAACCGCTTATGGAACTTCATCTTGCGGAAACATGGTTTTCTCTGACCTGGCAAATCTGTCTGTGTATAACGCAATGAATGTAGATGCCGGAGCTGACGCAGAAATTTCAGCCGGATCATCTACAACTTTAAACGGCACAATATCTGGAGGTTCAGGAACCTACATCTATAGTTGGACGCCTGCCGAATATCTGGTTAACAGCAATATTATAAACCCACAGACTATTTCTTTAAACGAAGAAAAAGTATTCAAGTTAACCATTCTTGACTTGATTTCAAGCTGCTCCCAGAGTGATTCTGTTACAATAAAAATGCGTGAAAAACCGCGACCCGTTGCGGTAGATGATTCGGCTACCACAGGAATGGATATTCCTGTAATAGTTAGAATACTTCAGAATGATATAGATCCTATAGGTTTGGGTTTGGATGTAAGTTTTATCAGCAGCCCGGAAAATGGTACAGTAATTTTAAACGCAGATGGTTCGGTAACCTATAACCCAAATTCAAAATTCATCGGAAAAGATAGATTCAGTTACGTGATTTGCGACAGGGGTTCACCCTCGAAATGTGACACAGCCCTGGTGTTTATTGATGTGTTCGATTCGCGTCCTGCACTTGAAATATTTAACCTGGTAACACCCGATGGGGACGGTTTGAATGATAACTGGTACATCCGGAATATTGAAGAATATCCTGATAACGATGTTGTGATTCTTAATCGCTGGGGAGATATACTCAGGGAATTTCATGGCTACAACAACACAGAGAATCGTTGGGATGGAACTAATAAGAAAAACGAATTTTTACCTTACGGTGTATACTACTATATAATTACAATCAAAGATTTTGACAACTTTACAGGTTGGATTTATCTGCGAGGCACTAAATAAAATCAACAGATAGCGAGCAATCACATTTTTCCTTTGCCAGGATTACCGGCAGAATTTAAATTTTTTCAATACTATAATTCTCTAACAAAGTGGGCACCTGAATTTAATACCTGATACACTATGAAAAAGCTACTTACAGCACTGATGATATTAGCGGTAAACTCATTGTTTGCTCAACAGGAAGCTTTATTCAGTCAATATATGTTCAATAAGTTGACAATTAACCCCGGCTATGCAGGTAGCCACGATAAATTTGCTGCCGATGTGGTGTATCGCTATCAATGGGTTCAAATGGATGGGGCGCCAAAAACCTTAACAGCTTCGTTGCATACTCCTTTCCCGAAATTTCCTCAACACTCAATGGGATTGTATATTTCGAACGACAAAATTGGCCCTATGAATTATACCGAAGCGTTGGCTACCTATGCTTACCGTATTATTTTTCCAAAAAGTAAACTTTCCTTTGGCATTCAGGCAGGCATTAAAAATAACGGTATACTTTGGGACGATTTCAGGGCATACGATGAAGATGATCCCTTCCTTATTAATAAAAACCAGATGGACAATAAAACCATATTTGATGCCAATTTCGGCATATACTATTATACGGAGAATTTTTATGCGGGTCTCTCTTCGCAACAACTTTTGCAAAACCAATCGCTTTTAGTTACCGATTCATTAGGTAACACTCAGTTTGCCAAGCTTTCTGCACATTTCTTCGGCATGACAGGGTTTGCTATTCCACTTGGCGAAAGTTTGGTTTTTCTTCCTTCTTTTTTACTCAAATCGGTTAAAAATGCAACCCCTCAACTCGATTTGAATGCAAGTCTTCAAATTACGGATGCATTTTTAATAGGGCTTTCGTACCGCACGGTTGAAGCCCTTTCGGTGATTACCGAAGTGAAACTTTCTCAAAATATCTTTCTTGGATTATCTTACGATGTGTGGCTCAACAAACTCAAAACCTATAATAAGGGATCCTATGAAATCAGACTTTCCTACGAAATCAACAGTGGAAAACGTATGCTTTCACCCAGGTATTTCTGATAATTCGACAATGAGTAACTCTGGCTTCAGGGTTCATTAATATTCAATTTTATGAAAAGATGGATTATACTTTTTATAGTCTTGCTGGCAATTCCGGCTTTGATTCAGGCGCAATCAATCAATGTGGCAAAAAGACAGATTGCGAAGTACAATTATTGCGAAGCAATAGAGATATTGAAGAAAGCCACCCTGGATGAGAAAACAAAAAATGAAGCCATACCCTTACTGGCAGATTGTTATCGGTTGCAGCGCGATGTTTTTAATTCTAAAATATACTATGCCAAAGCCATTGCTTTACCCGATGCCAAACCTGAATTGTTTTACTATTATGCCCTTTCGTTACAGGCCACCGGCGAATATGCAAAAGCCAGAGAAATGTTCCTATCGTATGCAAATAAAAAACCGTTGGATCCCAAAGGGATGCTTTTTGTGTCGTTTTGCGATAGCGTTTTAGGTCCTTGGAGAGGGCTAAAATCCGAAATTGAAATTAAAATTGCACCAAACATTAATTCCGAACAGAGTGATTTTGGCCCCGCCTTTTACCTGGACGAACTGGTATTTACGTCCGATCGCCTGACTCCGGAAGATACAAGGCTTTGTGGCTGGACGGGTCGTGGTTATCTCGATATAATGGTAGCAAAACCAGGGCCAGAGGGTAATTTTTGGGACAGTTTGGAAATGCCTTCAAAATTTGAAAGTAAATTTAACCAGAAGTACCATGATGGACCGGCCACCTTCACTGACGATGGAAAAAACATTTATTTTACCCAGTCGTTTTACGGTGACGCCGAGCGTGAAGATGGGATTAAAACCAACCTCCTGAAAATATTTTATGCAAAAAAAACAGATAATGGCTGGGGTTCTGTAAGACCCTTTTTCCTGAATAGTACTGAATATTCAATCGGGCATCCTGCCATTTCACCAAATGGACAAACTCTCTATTTTGCCAGCGACATGAATGGTGGAGAAACCGGAACGGATATATGGATGTGCAGGCGCGAAAATGACGGATGGAGTCCGCCTTTAAGATTAGATTCCACAGTGAATACCAAAGCGAATGAAATGTTCCCTTACGTTGCTGCCGACGGAGAGCTATACTTTGCCAGCGAGGGACATCCTGGCTATGGATGCATGGACATATTCAAAACGCATTATGAAAATGGCCATTGGACTACCCCTGTAAACTTACAGCCGCCAATTAATGGATCTTTCGATGATTTTGCCATCGTTTTTGCTCCCGGAATGAAAAGCGGATTCTTTTCATCAAACCGACCCGGAGGTATAGGTAGCGACGATATTTATGCATTCCGTTCTCTGGAACCTCCACCTCCTCTTTTATTGCCAACCTACATCAGCGGATTGGTTAAAGATAAGACTACCTTGCTCCCGCTGGCTGACGCAACCGTCTTTTTGCATAATGTCACAACCGGATATGTAAAAATACTTAAGACTGATACAAGCGGAATTTTTGTTGCTGATGTTGACAGGCCTGCCGATTACCAGGTTAAGGCCATGAAGCCTAATTATTTGGCTGATTGCACGACGCTTCCCGTAAAGGAATTGAACCCGGGAGCGACTATCACCACACCGCGTGCGTTGTTGCTTGATAAATTGGTTGTCAATAAGACTTTCCGGATTGAAAATATTTACTACGATTTTGATAAATACCATATACGCGATGATGCAAAACCCGAACTTGACAAACTTGTTAGAATAATGAAAGAAAATGCGATAACTGTTGAACTGGGTTCGCATACCGACTGTCGCGGGTCGTTTGCTTACAATGATAAGTTATCGCAACGACGCGCCGAGTCAGCTATAAATTACATTATAAGCGCCGGAATTGATCTTAGGAGGATTACGGCAAAAGGATATGGAGAACGACAGTTAACTAACAAGTGTGCTGATGGCGTTGAGTGTACGGAGGCTGAGCACCAGGCAAACAGGCGTACGGAGTTTAAGGTGATTGACTTAACCCCGTTTGAAACCGTTCCTGAAACCGATTTAGGAAAATTTACAGGGGGTGAAGAAATACCTGCCTACTCGTTTGCACCTGCATTCTTTAACATTTGCCAGCAGGCAACCCAGGTGAATCAAGCAAAAGAAAGATCGGAAAACAGTATGCCGAAGGATACTGTGACTAAGCTGACAAATACAGAGGTTATAAATCCGGATAATTCAGTAGTAACGGAAATACTGCCGGCGGCAAACACTGACAAAGTTGTATTTACAGTTCAGTTGTGTTCGCTGGGTAAAGAAAAATCGTTGCAGGCTCCTGAATTTTCTTCCATTGACAATGTAGAGGTGTTTGAGGAAAATGGCTTGTTCAAATATACTTCAGGTGTCTTCGAAACACATGCCCAAGCTTTAGAGTACCGGAGTAAAATGGTTAAATTGGGCTTCACAGGTGCGTTTGTTATAACTGTTCCAAGAGGAAACAGGTAAACTGATTCTGGTTGGAACGGTTCAATGTATTTCAAAGGACACTTTAATGAACTTCGCAAAACGGATTCTCATTTTTTTTTAGTCAACTTCCGTTCAATTCCGTTGATCTGTTTCCTGCTGCCAGATGCTTTCATGGTATATATGAGCAATCATTCTGCACAGGTTTTCACAAAAAAGCCATGAGATCG
>CAIXAQ010000294.1 GCA_903917425.1 uncultured Bacteroidales bacterium | reverse complement strand
TCAATTTCGTTGCTCCGGTTCATCGGGCGCCAGTTTCCATCGGGAATGCGCTGGTAAAGCCTTTTACCGGCCGAACCTTGCATCTCGCTGTTGAAAGCACTTTCGATGCCTACATTATTCGAATTCCCCTCTTTGAACCAGCCTAAGGTGCGGTAACCAAGTTTATCGAAAGGATACAACCTTTGATTTTGCACGGTTGTAATGAGTCCGCCGCTGTTTTTACCTAACCGGAAAATAGGGAATGTCCTTAAAGTCTTTAGCTGGTCGAAGTTTGCTTTCCGCTTGATTAACAGGTACCTGTTTTTGCTGTTACGACCATTCACGAGCAAGGATTTATATTCCTGCCGGGTTTTATCCTTAAAATAGCCGGAAAGATAAATTGCCAGGGAATCAACATCCTGGTTGAATGTGCTATCCTGGATCAGTGGCGATGCCGCATCCATGCGAACTTCAAACTGCGGGACTGAAGTAGCAAGCATTTCGCCGTTTACATCATAGATATTGCCCCGGTTGGGTTCGATCGTAAAATATTTCAGAGAAAGCTTTTCTGCCTTTGCTTTCCACATATCGCCCTCAACCAATTGAATATAAAGGATCTTAGCGATAATAGCCAGACCTATGACGAACATAAAGCCATAAACCAGGTACACACGCGTAAGTATTGATTTCCTTGAATCCATTGGGGAGGAGAGATGAGTGTTGAGTTATGAGTGATGAGTGATGAGTTATAAGTTATTATTGATGAGATAATTATCGCATTAGCACATTATCGCATTACCACATTTATTCATTTGTCTGTTCAATTAAAATTTTCCGCGGAGGAGTTTTCGATTCTTTTAATCCGCTGTTTTGCAATCTTTTAGCTATTTCAGTCTGCCTGGTAGCGTGCATCAGTTTCGATTTTGTATTTATATATTCAAAACGTTGCTCTTCAATCTGTTTCTTTGTTTTGCTGATGCTTATGATGGTATGATTAGCGTAATTCGAGTTAAAAATATAAAGCAATCCAATGAATGTCAGGAACATAAGAAATGGCAATAATCGTATTACCTTGTCGCGGGCCAGAAACGATCCTTCCAATATTCCTTTCGCAACTCCACCTGTCTGGCTTATCTTGCCTTTAGGTTGTTTTGCTGGCTTAGGTTCAGCAGAAGCTTCTTCGCTTTTAGTGCTTATCGTATTCCGACGTTCGTCCATACCTATATTTTTTGAGCGATACGTAATTTTGCACTTCGCGAACGCGGATTGCTTTTCATTTCTGCTTCCGACGGAATTATCGGTTTACGGGTAATTGGATTTAACGGTGCCGAAATATTGCCATAAAAATCCTTTTCCTGTTCCCCTTCAAAATTTCCAGTCTTCATGTAATTTTTCACCAGCCTGTCTTCGAGCGAGTGATACGATATGACTACCAGCCGCCCACCCGGTTTTAACACATCAGTACTCTGTTTCAGCATAGCCTGCAGAGCGCCCATTTCATCATTGATTTCGATGCGTATAGCCTGAAAAACCTGGGCCAGGTATTTATTTTCGTAATTCGCAGGAATGCAGGTTTTAATGGCTTCCTTCAACTCGGTCGTTGTAGTAATGGGATTTGAGCGTGCTCCAACAATTACCGATGCCAGTTGCCGCGCATTCGACAATTCGCCGTACAACATGAAAACAGTGCGAAGTTTTTCTTCGTCGTAGGTGTTGATCATTTGCGAAGCCGTTACACCACGACTGCGTGCCATGCGCATATCTAACGGCCCTTCGAAACGGGTGGCAAAACCTCTTCCTGGAGTGTCGATCTGATGCGACGAAATACCAAGATCAGCTAATATGCCGTCCAGTGGAAGGGCTTTATGAAGGCGGAGGAAATTTTTCAGGTAACGGAAATTCTCATTTAACAAGGTAAAGCGTTCATCATCGAAAGCATTCAGCAAAGCATCCTCGTCCTGGTCGAAAGCTATCAAACGACCGTCGCTGTTGAGTTTTTCCAGTATTAAACGCGAATGCCCGCCACCACCAAAAGTAAGGTCAGTATAAATCCCTGACGGATTGATACTGAGGCCTTCAATACATTCGTGCAATAATGCGGGTTGGTGGTACATCCGGGTTTCATTCGTTGAGGTTAATATTTCCTAATACGTTCTCGGCTAACCCGGACATATTAGATTGTGTTGCACTGATAACGCCATCGTATTTCACTTTATCCCAGATTTCGATACAATCCAGTTTGGCTGCAACCACAATATCCGCTGTAATCCCGGCGAATAATACAAGGTCGCGTGGAATCAATATCCTTCCGGCATTGTCAATTTCTAGTAGTTGCAATCCTGCGTTATAAGCCCTTAGAAAAGCCATGTCTTCTCTCTTGAACCTGTTTATCTTCCTGTTAATTTTACCGATAAGATCATCCCAGTTTGATTTGGGATAGAGTTCGAGACACGACTCGAAAATACTGCGCTTAACCATGAAGCCTTCGCCCAAAACAGCAGTAAGCTGGCTTTTTAATGCCGCGGGAAGCATAAATCTTCCTTTCGCATCAACCCTGCAAATGTGCTCGCCCTGTAAGGTTATCATGGGTACATTAATTTTGTGGTAAATTTACATCTGATTTACCACATTTTACCACTTTCTACCACTTTTTTTTATTAACAACACACAGGACACCTATCAATAAAGAGATTCAGATTTTTTTTCAATTAAAATCGGGCTGATCAAGCCATAAATCACGCTACCTATACTCCACTTATCATTAATCGGGGTAGAAGATAAAAATCCATAATAATTTATTTACTTCAGGTTACAGGAGTTTCAAATACTCCAAAAAATCTGTATTTTTGCCCTATGCAGCATGATAGTTACTGAAGTGCTGCAGACAAGCCAACGTATGGAAGAGCAGCCTGTTAGCACTCATCAGGATAAGTACATTCTCGATCTTGAGCGGGTAATTGCCAATAAAAATCCCCGCTTACTCAAAATTCTGCCTCGTTTTGTTTTGAGGTATCTTAAAAGAATTATCCACCAGGATGAACTGAACCAAATATCTCGGGACAACGGGCATCTTTACGATCTGGACTTCCTGGATGCCACGTTAAAAGGGTTTGGCGTAAAAATAATCTATAGAGGCTTAGAAAACATCCCGGTTGTAGGACGCTGGGTTGTAGCTTCCAACCATCCTTTAGGTGGTTTGGACGGCATGGCATTGATGTGGGTTGTAGGAAAAATAAGAAAAGACATTATATTTCCTGTCAACGACTTACTCATGAACATCCCTAACTTAACAGGCCTTTTCATACCCATTAACAAACACGGCTCCAATGCAGGTAATGTGCGTATGATTGACGAAGCTTTTGCCTCTGAAAAGGCGTTGTTGTATTTCCCGGCAGGCTTATGCTCGAGGAAGCAAAAAGGCGGAATCTGCGATCTGGAATGGAAAAAAAGCTTTATAAGTAAGGCGCGGGCACACAAAAGAGATATTATTCCATGTTATATTAATGGCCGTAATTCAAACTGGTTTTACAACCTGGCTCGTTTCCGTTCATTCCTTGGAATAAAGGCAAACATAGAGATGTTATATTTGGTGGATGAAATGTACAGGCAACGCGAAAAAGAAATTGTCATTACCTTTGGGAAACCAATTTCTTATACTATCTTTGATAAAAAGAAACCGGATTTGTTTTGGGCTCAAAAATTGAAGAATTACGTTTACACCTTAGAGAGAACTGAAAACAGTATTTTTATAGCTGAATAAAGATGATAAATGCGATGCAGGAAATAATCGGCCCGGTTGACAGAAACTTACTTGAGAAAGAACTTACTCCCGACAAATTTGTAAAACATACAAATAACGGGGGCAATGACATTTATATTACCACTTACCATCAATCGCCTAATATTACCATGGAAATTGGCAGGTTACGCGAAATCACTTTCCGTGATGCAGGCGGAGGAACAGGCCTGGATTGCGACCTGGATGAGTTTGATATGGCGGAGGAAAATCCGTTCCTGCAATTATTGGTTTGGGATCCACGCGAAAAAGAAATTATCGGAGGGTACCGTTTTATACACGGTAAAAACCTGAAGCGAAATGCCGATGGCAAGATCAACACACCAACAAGTGAGCTTTTTCATATGTCGGACATTTTTATTTCCGATTACCTTCCTCATACCATTGAACTTGGGCGATCCTACGTTCAGCCTATGTATCAGCCCATGGTAAATTTGCGCAAAGGCATGTATGCACTCGACAATATCTGGAACGGGTTGGGGGCCATACTGATACAGAATCCGGATGTAAAATATTATTTTGGAAAAATCACCATGTATCCCCATTTTAACCCGGAAGCACGCGATTTTATTCTTTATTTCCTGAAAAAGTATTTTCGCGACAAAAATAACCTTGTCTTTCCGCATATACCACTCGAAATCAAAACTTCCGAACAGTTTATTGTCGGAATTTTCAACGGCGGCTCCTACGAAAAAGACTATAAAATCTTAGTCCAGCAGGTAAGGCAGCGAAATGAAAACATTCCTCCATTAGTAAATGCATACATGAACCTTTCGGAAACCATGCTCTGTTTTGGAACTTCAGCAAACCCCGGATTTGGCGATGTGGAAGAAACAGGTATTTTGGTTACCATCGACGATATATACGATTTCAAAAAAGAACGGCATTTAAGTATGCCATCATAGCCTTAGCAGGACAAGCAATGTTGCAAAGGAAAAATAATTCCAGGTGTAAAGTTCAAAAAGCAAATTTAAAAAACAGCAATATTGAAATTTATTATTGAGGCAGTTCTTCAGACAGGCGGACT
>CAIXAQ010000293.1 GCA_903917425.1 uncultured Bacteroidales bacterium | reverse complement strand
TGTAGCTCAATTGGTAGAGTGGCGGTCTCCAAAACCGTAGGCTGTGGGTTCGACCCCTACCACCCGTGCAAAATATTAGACCCTATGGCAAATAATAGATTCGTAGAGTACGTCAAAGAAAGTTACGACGAACTCATGCATAAAGTTTCGTGGCCAACATGGAGCGAGTTGCAGAATAGTGCAGTAGTTGTATCAGTTGCTTCCCTGATGATTGCACTTGTAGTTTTTGTGATGGATAAATCGTTTGAGATTATTCTCAAACAGTTCTATTCGTTATTTTAACTATTATTATTACAGAAGTCTGATATTAAGTGGTAACCAACCTTTAATTCACCATCCGGTATGGGCGAACAAGTGAAAAAGTGGTATGTGGTGAGAGCCATCAGCGGGAATGAGAAGAAGGTGAAAGTTTACCTTGAAAGTGAGATAAGTCGTCTCAATTTACAAGGTTTTATTGCTCAGATTCTTATCCCAACTGAAAAAGTCTACCTGGTACGTAACGGTAAAAAAATTAGCAAGGAACGTAATTATCTTCCTGGCTATGTTTTAATTGAAGCCGTGCTAACCGGAGAGATACCGCACATTATTCGCAATATCCCCGGGGTACTTGGTTTTCTTGGCTCGAAAGATGAACCTGTACCCTTAAGACAAGCCGAAGTTAACAGAATACTTGGTAAGGTCGACGAGCTCTCAGAGCAAGGCGCCGAGTTCAGTATTCCTTACATTGTTGGTGAAACGGTTACGGTTATAGATGGACCATTCAATAGTTTCAGCGGAATCATTGAAGAAATCAATGAGGAGAAAAAGAAACTAAAAGTAATGGTTAAAATCTTTGGCCGTAAAACTCCTTTGGAACTTGCGTTTACGCAGGTTGCAAAAGAATCGTAGGTTGTTACCCAAACCCGCAAATACAAATCCTTTAAGAAAACAAAAAGATGGCAAAAGAAGTTGCTGGATTAATTAAACTGCAAATTAAAGGTGGTGCGGCAAATCCTTCGCCTCCGGTTGGACCTGCTTTAGGTTCGAAGGGTGTGAATATTATGGAGTTCTGTAAACAGTTTAACGCACGTACCCAGGATAGAGCCGGTAAGGTTACCCCTGTCGTGATTACTTTTTATAAGGACAAGTCGTTTGATTTTATTGTTAAAACGCCTCCTGTTGCTGTTCAACTCCTTGAAGTGACTAAGCAGAAAAGCGGATCGGCCGAACCCAATCGTAAAAAGATTGCATCGGTAACGTGGGACCAGGTCAAAGAAATTGCCGAGAGCAAGATGGAAGACCTCAACTGTTTCACACTCGACTCCGCAATGCGAATGGTCGCAGGTTCTGCCCGCAGTATGGGCATTACCGTTCAGGGCGAATTCCCTACAAATATGTAAAGCTGATCGAACGATCAGGCTTTCATGAATTAAAATGTGTTATTACCATTAACCTTACGTGAAATGGCTAAATTGACAAAAAATCAAAAACTGGCTTTAGCTAAATACGACAAGGACGCTAC
>CAIXAQ010000292.1 GCA_903917425.1 uncultured Bacteroidales bacterium | reverse complement strand
CGTTTAATATTCAGGTTGACAAATGCATCCAAATAGGGATAATTTCCTGATATATAGGTGTTTTGCCTGTAAAATGCCCTTAATGCCGGCATATATGCATCCTGGTACCATTCCGTATGATATGTGCCGCTGATCCCAACCTGGGCATGAAGTGCTTTTTGAAACAACACAACATCATAGCATATTGACAGTTTTCCTAAAAATGCCGGAAGTTGCAGAATGCTATCCGGCGTCACCTGTTGTGCCGCACCATAAATAGTTGTAATCCAATGTCTTATTTTAAATTCTTTGCTAATATGGCCCGAAAGTACAGTCAAAAAATCAGAATATTGCTGCGGGAGTACATGCTGGTTAAGGTAAACATAATTCGACAAGCGGGTATAAGAAGCATTCAGATCGAAGCCTTTCAAGATAACTCCGAATTCACCCTTAACATAATTTTGCGCACCAAAAGAATAATCCCACTTAAAATAATCAGTGTAGTAATTGGTGAAATAATAATCGGGATGCATGGAACCTTTCCAGATATTCAGGTAGGCCTTGTGGTTTTGTTTTCCGAAAAACTGGTAAAAACTGCCGTCAATGGAACGGTCGCCGTTTTTATATCCACCGATTACCAGGTATGTTGAGACTTTAAAAAAAGTTCTCCTTTTGATGATTCCTTTTAACATCCCGAAAGGAACAGTCTGCCGGAATACATCTTTCATTGTGGTATCCCTGTAAAGCCTGTCTGTTTGAAAACGGACACCAAATGAATATTGCAGCGGAAAACTTTTGCCTAAGGTATCAGGAATTTCGTTTGAGTAAACCAGGCAGTTTTCGAAATGCTTGATCCGTATTGAATCGAAAATCGGCACCGTATCGTAAAAATACGAAGGATAATTTGAAGCCGATGGTGACAAATCCTCATAAGCAGTGCTTGTGCGCGAATAGCGCAAGGTATAAACAATCCTGCCGGCATCAAATTTGCGTGGAACCAGCACCGTCGTGGTGTCTGTTTTTTTTGCGACCGTTGATTTCAAAATGTTAAAATACTGTTGAAAAACCAAGCCGTTATCTCTTCCTCGGTTCATTGCCTCGGCTAAGTTTACGGGAATTACTTTCCTGTTCGTTTCACGGTTTTCGGTAAAATAGGTCATATCTGTCAAACCACCGCTTTCATAATTCAGGGAACGGTCAACCCTGTAGGTCACAATAGCGCCATACCGCTGTGTAGGATACAAAAAGGCAGCATAAAATGTTCCCCCGGCATTGTAGGCCCGCTGGCGGAGATATAATCCGGGTGCATTGGAGAAGCGCGCATTTAGTCCCAGGTACAATCCGGAGCCGATGCACTGGGCAAAATTCAAATCGAGTTTTTGTTCTTTAGCCGGCCCCATGTAATACCGGATGTGCGAAAACGGGCTTTGGCTGATATAAATTTTAATGCTATCGTCTTTCAGCCTGTACGGCTCGAACACATCTGACCTGAACCTGAAACCCGGACCTGTTTTCAGGGAATAAAGAAGTGGGGATGATGCTGACCCGGGATTACCAAGGTTAGCATAAAGCTGGTTATTTTGCTTTGCGACATCGTAATCCTGGAACTGGTTCAACGGTTTCGAAACAAGAGATCTAGTATAAGCTCCCTGTTCGTTCAGCGAGAAAAAGCTTACTATCGCCGAATCGGGGCTCATCTCCTCCTTTTTTGCTTTTTCACCACCTTCACCACCTTGATTTTCGCCATCATCCGATTGCTGGGCATAGGAAACGGTACATTGTATCAGGATGAACAGAAAGGGAAGGATAATTCGACGCAGATTCATTGACAAATTAGGTTGGCGATATACTGATATACGGCAAAAGTACTGAAAAAACAATTATAGTTCCGGTTTATGAATTCCACATTATCCTATATGACAGTTTGAATTGTTTCAAATGGATTCTGGCTGGAGGCAGATTCGGAGGTTACGAAAATATAGACAATGTCTAATGAGAAAAGTACAAGTGTTTTTGAGTTAACGTATCACATGGAAGTCTTAATTCCATGAAAAGTTTAGAATCTGATAATTTTTCTCAGGAACCATAGCCTACCCATCTTAGCTTTTTTAGGAACATAATGCTTTGCCTGGCAGTAGATGAAAAATTATTGGAGTTAGCAGCAACTATCTTAGTGTTTATAGCCTCTTCACTTTTGAGCAAGTATCGTTTTGCAAATAAACCAGGCTGCATGTCCATCACCAAATATACCCGGGAAATCGGAAGGAGGTTTTTGAATATAATATTCGACAGATTTGATAATCGTCTCCTCGTCGGCATCTGCCAGAAGACCGGCTCCGTTTTCAATAATTTCGACCCATTCAGTTTCGGGGCGTACTACTACCAAAGGCTTTCTGAAGAAATAGGCTTCTTTTTGCACACCTCCTGAATCGGTCAGTATGAGCCTGGCATGTTTCTCGAGCAGAATCATTTCGAGGTAAGAAACCGGGGGAATGATCAGGATATTTTCGTTCCCGGTTAACTTTTTATATAATTCCGGCGATAGTTTGGTTGCTATATTTTTTGCCGTGCGGGGATGAAGCGGAAGAACAATTTTCAAATGTAATTTCTCGGCAATATGGCATAGAGCGCTCATAATCTGGCCCAGGCGTTGCGGCGAGTCGGTATTGTTATCGCGGTGAATGGTGCACAGCAGGTACTGATTTGGTTGCAAAATCAGATTTTGAATAATGCCGGATTTTTGTTCGGCTATTTCTGTAAAATGCACCAGGTTATCGAACATGATATCGCCGCAATGG
>CAIXAQ010000291.1 GCA_903917425.1 uncultured Bacteroidales bacterium | reverse complement strand
CAACAAAATATAATGTAGCCACAATACGCCCGCCCGGAAAGCGTTAACCGGGAAAATCGTACTTTTACACTCCAAATCACGGATTATGACTCCCGCACAGGGCACCCTGCTTTCAAACATCAACTCACCGGCTGATCTTCGCAAACTTCCTGTCGACGAACTTCCCCAGGTATGCAAGGATGTGCGCCAGTTTATTCTCGAAGTTATCTCGCGCAACCCGGGGCATCTTGGGGCCAGCCTTGGAGTTGTTGAACTTACGGCTGCAATCCATTATGCTTTTAACACCCCTGACGATAAGCTGATTTGGGATGTAGGCCACCAGGCATATGCCCATAAAATTCTTACCGGACGTAAAGATGTTTTTTATACCAACCGATCTTATCACGGCATAAGCGGGTTTCCCCGTATGACCGAAAGCGAGTACGATGCCTTTGGAACCGGTCACTCGTCAACAAGCATTTCGGCGGCTTTGGGAATGGCAGTAGCTTCAGGCTTGCTGGGAAATAAAAAGCAGCAACACATTGCGGTAATCGGCGATGGCTCGATGACGGCCGGTATGGCAATGGAAGCATTGAATAATGCAGGGGTTTCGAAAGCAAACCTACTGGTGATACTTAACGACAACGGTATTGCAATTGATAAAAGTGTGGGCGGCCTTTCACGCTACCTTCCGGTTATTACTACCTCCCGAACTTACAACAAGCTTAAAGATAAAATTTGGTGGTTAATGGGTGGTAAAACCCGTTATGGGGCCAACTCACGTGCAGTTGTAAAGCAGATTGGCAACGCTGTAAAAGCCACTCTGCTCAAAGAAAGCAATCTTTTCGAGGCATTTGGATTCAGGTATTTCGGGCCGGTGGATGGGCACGATGTAGTAAAACTGGTTCACCTGATGCGCGATTTACAGAATATTCCCGGGCCCAAACTGTTGCATGTTATCACAGTGAAAGGCAAAGGTTACGAAAAAGCGGAGCGGGATCAGACTTTTTTTCATGCCCCCGGTATTTTCGATATGGAAACCGGTGAATTGAAGGAAACTCATTGTAAAAACCAGCCCCCGAAATACCAGGTTGTATTTGGGAAAACCATCATCGAGCTGGCCGAATTGAATAAAAAGATAGTGGGTGTTACGCCTGCCATGCCTACCGGATGCTCGCTAAACCTGATGATGGCTAAAATGCCTGACCGTGCTTTCGACGTGGGAATTGCCGAACAGCATGCCGTTACTTTTTCGGCCGGAATGGCTGCCAGTGGACTGGTCCCTTTCTGTAATATTTATTCAAGTTTTATGCAACGTGCTTACGATCAGTTGATTCATGATGTGGCGCTGCAAAACCTGCATGTTGTTTTTTGTCTCGACAGGGGTGGACTTGTGGGTGAAGACGGCGCAACACATCATGGTGTTTACGACCTGGCTTACCTGAGGGCGATACCCAATATAACCATTTGTTCGCCAATGAATGAAGAAGAGTTGCGTAACATGATGTATACTGCCCAACTCGAAGGTATGGGCCCTTTTGCGATCCGCTACCCCCGTGGTCGCGGGATAAAGCATCAATGGAAAACACCTTTCAGTGTATTGCCGGTCGGCAAAGGGCAAACGATACGCGAAGGCAAAGACCTGGCGATAATTTCAATCGGTCATATCGGGAATTTAGCGTTGGAGGCATGCGATCAGCTATCCGAAAAAGGGATTGAAGCAGCTTTATATGATATCCGTTTTCTGAAACCGATTGATGAAGAACTGCTTCATGAAATTTTTAAGCGTTTTAACAAAGTAATCACGATTGAGGATGGTTGTATTATCGGGGGATTAGGCAGCGCGATCACCGAATTTGCCAGTGATCACGGGTATCACGATGTTTCCATCCGTCGGCTGGGAATTCCCGATCGTTTTATTGAGCAGGGTACACTCGAAGAATTGCACCATGAATGCGGAATTGATACAGAAGGAATACGTAATGCAGGCCTGCAAACTATGCAACACTCAAATTTTCGTATAGATTATTAAACAAGCCTCTTGTCGCCGATATAAATCGCATATGTAAAATACATTTTTTAAATTATTGATTATTAATACGCTACAAAACCTATTTCAAAGAAATCGAAATTTATATTGACTAGGTTAAAGCAAAAAGCTATTAATTTTCAGGGGCAAAAGTGAAAATCGCTATTTATTGTAGTAACTTTGTATTACTCATCGGGGCAGTAATAATTTTCCTGAAAACAATTTTTATGTTCATCAGTTTTACCTGATGTCTGACTTGGATACAAACAACAACTAAAATCAATCGTTATGAAAACTAAAATTTTATCGGTTAGCTTAGGGCTAATCATGAGTGTTGGGGTGTTATTTTTCCTTTTGCCGTCATGCGAGCAAATCAAGGATGCTACCAGTTTCAAAGTTAAGTACGATCTTCCTGATCAGCACTTTACAATTGATTCATTATCGCACCTTAAAACAGAGCAAGTATTATTTACTCATGCCTACACTGCGAATATTGACAGCATTCTGACGGCAAACAGCGGATTATTAGGTAACGCTACTTTTTCGTACCTGCAATTGACGGTGGTTTCGCCCGATTGGGTTACCTTAAACTGGATAAATTCGGCCCGGATTACGCTTACACCGCAAGGGGGAGATCCAATAGAAGTAGCTACAACGCTGGCAATTGATACGGTGGCCCGCACGATCAATTTCGAAGTGAAAAACGTTGACGTGGCATCGAACATTAATGGACCATTTGTCTTGAATGTTTATGGAGATCTTTCCGGACCTATTCCTACCGGATCCATTGAAATGTTAATGGAAAGCGGCATTGAAATTACAATAAATCCGATGGGGGGGAAGTAGTTTTAGTGTATGCAAATTAGCCCTAATCGGGGTTTTATTGTAATGAGAAAAAGGAAAAAGCGCCAGGGAACTGACGCTTTTTCCTTTTTAAGAAACTGCCTGGTGAATGCAAGCCTGTTTTACTGTTTTATCTCCAGCACTTTGTATCCCCATGCATCTAAGCTCATATTGTCTTTTTTGGCAAGTGTAATTTCTTTACCCGTGAAAATATCTTTATACGTTCCCGTTACAATATCTCCTTTTAAAAAAAATGTAACCGGCATAGCCGACAGGTTGGCAATTACAAGGACTTTAGCATTGCCTTTTACACGTATAAAGCTCAACACTTTGGCGGATTCGTTGTTTTTAATCTTCTCGAAAGTGCCGCCGTAAGGTGGATTCCAAAGAGCTTCGTTGCTGTGCTTCAGTCCGTTCAGCGTTTTATAGAACGGTGCAAAATCAGCTACTTTCCAATCAATGGTGTCCTTGGTGAAAAACTTCAGTCTTTTGTTGAGGCCGGCTTCCTGACCGCTGTAAATAAGTGGCATGCCCGGCATTGTATAAGTAAGCACGGCAAAAGCATTTTCGCCTGCGCCAAATTTTTCCTGTGCGGTACCATTCCACGAGTTCTCATCGTGATTGGTAATGAAATTCATCTGCATTGCATTTTTAGGTAAAATGGAATCCATTTTTATAACCTGGCGGGCTATTTTGGAAACAGAATCTTTTCCCTGGGCAACCTGGTGCATCAGGCTGTGCATGCCCCAGCCGTAATTGGCATCAAAAGCTTTAGTGCAGAGGTCAGCATGATCTTCATTTTCGGCAAGCATAAACATAGGCTTTACTTTTTCGAGTTCTACGCGGGCATCATTCCAGAAATCGACCGGAACTTCCCCTGCCACATCGCAGCGGAAACCATCAATGTCGCAATTGCTGACCCAGTATTTCATGGCGTCAACCATAGCCGCACGCATGTCCTTGTTGGTATAATTTAGTTTGGCGACATCAGTCCAATCGAATGGAGCCAGGATTTTACCCGTGCTGTCCTGAACATACCAGTCGGGGTGCTCTGTGATCCAGGCATTGTCGCGCGATGAGTGGTTTGCCACCCAGTCAATCAACACTTTGAAGCCCATTTCGTGTGCTTTTGTAACCAGGGCTTTAAAATCAGCTTCGGTTCCAAATTCAGGGTTAATGCCTTTGTAGTCTTTTACTGAATAATAACTTCCAAGGCTGGTTTTGAATCCATCAGGAATTTTACGATCGACAATCCCAATCGGATGAATAGGCATAAACCAAAGTATATCAACACCTAATTCTTTCAGGCGGGGTAAACTTTCTTCAAAAGCCTTGAAAGTGCCTTCGGGTGTATATTGCCTCACGTTAACTTCATAAATCACAGCGTTTTTAGCCCATTCGGGATAATTAGCTTTTACATCAGATGCAACAGGCTTTGTTTTGCACGACGAAAAAAGAAAGGAGATGCAGCAAAGCATAAGGATGGATTTGGTTAGGGTTTTCATTTTGATATATATTAATTTATTAATGGATTTTTTTAATTTGTAGAGACGCAATGCATGTGTCTCTTAATGTTTTAAAATAAAATCAGATGCAATCGCATCGGAATCAGAACAGATGTGGACATCACGAAAACACGAGATGCGAGACATCTCAAAAACACGAGATGAGAAGCATTGCGAAAACGAGAGACGTGAGGCATCGCGAAAATATGAGACGCGAGGCATCTTGAAAATGAGAGACGCGAGGCATCGCGAAAATAAGAGACGCGAGGCATCGCGAAAATAAGAGACGCGAGGCATCGCGTCTTTACAATTATTTTTTATCACGTATTTCAATGTTGACAGGCTTCCCATCCCAGCTGAAACTAAGCCGTAGCCATTTTTCATCACAGGTATATGAAGTTGTAGTGGCGGAGGATTTTACTTTTTCAGATTTACTTTTAACAGTCTTACCATTAACCAAAACCTTAGCAGGCAAAGAGTTAGTCCGGATTTCCAGTAGCATTGCCCGGTTTGTTGGCATTCCTTCCCACGCACCGGTTCTTGAAATTGCAACAAGAGTTTTTCCCGAATCCACTGAGCCTTTATAGGTGATCAATTCATATTTCCCTTCCGGAAGCGATTTGCTGTCGAGGCCATTGTCCTCGTATTGTATGAACATGGATGATCCACAGGGATAGTAACGCACCACAAAATTACTTCCGTCGTAGTAATCGGTGGAGGTAACAGGTTTCGTCATTGGGATAAAGCTGCCGGCTTTGGCAAAAACAGGGAGGTTCTCAAGGGTAAGCGGGAAGTCGATCCGGCTACTTCCTGTGTATTCGATGCCGGTATGAAAATCGTACCATTTGCCTTCAGGAATGTAAATGCTGCGGCTTGTAAGCCCTTTTTTAGTTACCGGAGCCACAAGTAGGTTTTCGCCCCACATATATTCGTCTTCCACGCGGCAGGCTGCCGTATCGTTTGTAAACTGGTAAAAAAGAGGACGCATCAATGGTGATCCTGTGGAGGCATTCTGGTAGGCTAAGGTGTAGTTATAAGGCAGCATGGCATACCGCAGTTTCATATATTTACGCACAATATCCTGGGTTTTCTCATTCCAGTAAACCGGTTCACTTGGTATTCCTGATCCGTGAGGCCTTAGAATCGGTGTAAAGACCGCAAACTGCAACCAGCGTGTATAAAGCTCATCATCCTTCAGCCCTTGTGCGAATCCGCCCGCATCGGAGTGTATATAGGCCAGTCCGTTCATTCCCATGGTAAGCAACAAAGGAAGCTGTGCCTGCAATCCGCCCCAGCTACGCGAAACATCGCCTGTCCAGGGAAATGCCGAAAAACGCTGTGTGCCAGCAAAACCGGAACGCTGCAAGTGAAACAAGCGCGTGTTAGGGTAGTTTTCGGCGTATTTTTCGAAAAGCATTTTATCCCAGTAATGACCGTAAATATTGTGCACCTGGTCTGCCCGTCCATTTACATGGCGGATATCTGCCGGATGGCTTTCGGGTTCGCCCAGGTCGCCCCACCAGGCAGCTACTCCCATATCAATTTGCTTTTTGTATTTCTGCCAAAACCAGTCACGGGCTTCGGGTTTAAAAATGTCGATGAGGCTGCCTGCACCGAAATAAAACTGCTTATCGATGTAAGGTTTCCCTAAGCTATCGGTTACAAAAACGCCTTTTGCGGCAGCATCTGCATGATTAGCTACTGTATCAATGACATAAGGCTCAGTAATCAGGATGGTTTTTATGCCTTGTTTCCTGAATTTTGCTATCATTCCGGCCGGATCGGGCCAGGCTTTTTTGTACCAGTCGAGTTTGCCGAGATGCCCCTGAATACTGTCGCCAAACCAATAGAAATCCAGAATAATGGCGTCCATAGGGAAATCCATTTTTTGCATCAGCGTAACAATGCTATCCGTTTCTTTCTGATTACGATAAGCCATACGGCTCTGAAGGTTACCCAACGCCCAGCGCGGAGGTAATGGCTGCCTGCCGGTTAATTGTGTGTACGAAGCGGAAATTTCCTGGAAAGTACTACCTGCTATTACATAGTAGCGGGCTGTTCCGCCCATGGAAGTCCACTCGGTAACCGATGGTTCCGTGAATCCTATATCCACAGTGCCTTTTTGGGGATTGTCGTATAGTATGGCGTATTTGCGCGACGAAATGGTCATGGGTACCGAATAGTTAAGCATGGAGGCTCCATATTCATATCCATAAAAGGGCCTGTTATATAACTGAAGTTTTTCCCCGCGCCTGTCCATGGGTAAGGCTCTCTCACCGGTACCGTAAACTTTTTCGCCAGGCTTGAGCGCTAAGCGCACACCGGTGCTTCCCGGCTTACCGAAAAATCCGCTTTCCTCGCTTAGCAGGGTGTCACCTTTGTAAATATAGGTGAGGAAAAAAGGGTCGGCGTTGACCGTTATGATCATTGGGCCGTTACGTAATTCATATCCGGATGCAATCTGTTTTGAAGAGAGCGAAACTTTCTCAGGCTGCATGATTACGGAATGCGAAAGTTCGGGCTTGAGAGCTCCTTCGGGTAAAGACGTAACCTCTACCAGGCTTTCGGAAAAAGGCCGGACCGAGACAACCCCATTCTCAAGATGGATATTCCACGAGGCGGCTAATTGTTCAACGCTTACAAACTTGTGGGTTTCCCTGTTTCCAACTGTAGTTTCCGAAGTTTTGGGTTTAAACCCGTTTACCGGAACGAGTATGTCTTCGTTTTCTTTTGTTTTACCCACAATGGTGCCATCTAAATTGCGAAAGACAAAAGCTAATTGGTTGGCAACATCCTCGGTGCGAAGATTGTAAAAGGATTTGATAACAAAACGGAACGAAAAGAGGTTTTTGACTTCACGCTTCATCAGTACGCTTTTATCGTCCTTTCCCCAGTTACCGACAACGTATTTCCAGTCGTGGCCGTCGAGGCTGCGGTTGGTGATAACGCCGGTATGCAAATAGACGTCTCCGGCAAGATCGGCCAGGGCTTTATTTCCTTCGGAAGTATTAAAAAACAGGGTTGCCGAGTCGTTTATTGAAGGGTTTTCGGGTTTCAACCAGATAAGCTGGGCTTTGGAAGTCTGGTAAGTGAGCAGTAATACTGCAACTCCAATGAGGCGGATTAATGTTTTCATTTCGATAATTCGATAATTTTAACGCTTTTAGCCGCTACTTCTATTTTGCTGAGGTCTTTGATCTGGCTGCCGGTGAGCACATCTTTCCCTGTTTTATATCCTTTCAGGTTTTCCTGGAAACGGTCTGTAGCAACTGTTTTCACATATTTTTCGTTGTTATTCATTATTACCATTACCGAGGCTTTATCCAGGGTGCGGAAATAGACATAAATGCCTTCTTCGGGGATATAATGCGTGAGTTTTCCTTCCTGCACGGTTTTATTTCCTTTGCGCCAGTTGAATAATGTGGTGATATAATCAAGCATATCTTTCTGGTCGCTGCTCAGGTTTTCGCGGGTAAACATATTTACCTCGTCACCTTGCCATCCGCCCGGAAAATCTTTGCGTTTACCCGGATCGCCCTCCAGCGTCCCGCGATCGCTCAGGGCTTCGGTACCATAATAAATCATTGGCATTCCGCGGGTCGTAGCCAGGAAAGCCAGGGCCATTTTTGCATTTTCAACACTTTTTAACACGGGGTACATGCGTTCAATATCATGGTTATCGGCAAAAATGACCAACTTTGACAGATCACTGTAAAGGAAATCCTGCGACAGCAGTTCGTACAAGCGTGTCAGACCTGTATCCCATCCCTCATTTTCGGTGAATGCCTTTTGGATAGCCATCATCAGAGGAAAATCAAAGACATTTGACAAATAGGAGCGGTAACCGTCCGGATTAGTTTTATTATCCATCCAGTAAGCTACCTGTGGAGGGTAGTTAATCCACGCTTCGCCCACTGTATTCAGGTTCGGATATTCCTCGCGAAGGGTTTTCATCCATTCGGCCATAAAATCTTTATCGGAATAAGGGTAAGTATCCTGCCGTATTCCATCCAGGCCGGCAAATTCAATCCACCAGATGCTATTCTGTATCAGGTATTTGGCTACGAATGGATTTTTCTGGTTGAAATCGGCCATGGATGTATCGAACCATCCTCCCGACATTTTATTTTCGTCGGACTGCGAACGATGCGGGTCGGAAATAACACTTGCCCGGTAATTGGAACGGGTAAATTCGGGCCATTGGTTTACCCAGTCTTTTTGCGGTAAGTCCTTCATCCAATACGAATTAGTTCCAAAATGATTGAAAACCATATCCATCACAACTTTCAGTCCTTTTTTATGAGCTTCGTTCACCATGGCGCAGTAACTTTCGTTGGTGCCAAAGCGGGGATCAATTTTATATAAATCGGTGATGGCATATCCATGATAGGTGAAAGCGGGCATATTGTTTTCGAGCAGAGGTGTACACCACAGCGTTGTTACCCCGAGTTTTTGGAGGTAATCGAGGTGATTTGTAATCCCTTTTATATCGCCACCGTGGCGGCCATTGGGATTGGTTCGATCTGCTTTTTCGAGCATTCCCGGCATATTGTCATTCCCGGGATCCCCGTTTGCAAATCGATCGGGCATAATCAGGTACATCAAATCCGAGGAATTAAAACCTATGCGTTTGGCAGATTCTTTTGCGCGGGCTTTCAACTCGTATTTATACGTTATCAGCACGCTGTCTTTTTCTTTGAAAGAGATGGTTATAGTGCCGGGCTTTGCGCTGTTGCCGACTGACAGATCGACAAACAGGTAATCGGCGCCGGTGCTGGTTGAATTCTTAACCTTTACCCCGTTATACTCGAGGAAAGCTTTGGTTTTCCCAATATCTTTTCCGTGGATCATAAGTTGAAGGGCGTTGCTTTTCATATCAGCCCACCAGAAAGGTGGCTCAACATGATCGATTGCGACCTGTGGGAAGGCGGTTCGCAATAAAAACAGACAAATAATCAGCAGCGGGGTCCTTTTCATGGCTTTCGAAATTTATTTCGCAAAGATATAAGAAAAGAAACCAGATAAAACACCACGATTTGTTGCAATCGTTTGCGGGATAGAAAATTATGTAAAATTTATCAAATTGCTGACCCGGAAGAAAAAGGGTTTCCTGAATATTGGAGTTGAGAAGGTTGAGACTGCGTTTACTTTCCTATAAACGGGATAAATTACAGCGTTCATTAAGCCGCAAAATTGCATAATTCAAACTACAAATTCCAGGAAGTATCGCTGAACAGGCTTTGGTGTTAGAAATTTGGGTCTTGTCTAAATGAATATTGAAAAAGTCGTTTCATATAAACTGACCTTACCCTGTTCTGGCGTGTGTCTTCTTATCAACCAACTGATAGGCACTGGCAAAAAAAGCGCCTATAATGGCACCGGCTAACACATCTGACGGGAAGTGCACTCCGAGGCAAATGCGCGAGTAACCAATCAATACTGCCCATATAAGGGAAGGAAATGTAAAATACCACTTTCTGTAAACTAACCCCACGGCCACTGCAAAAGCGAAGGCATCAACGGTGTGCCCGGATGGAAATGAAGGACTGCCACCGACGCTCAGTTTTACAATATAAGGGTAGATTTCGTAAGGGCGGGGCAAGTCGGTGGCATATTTTAAAATATTGGCAACTATGGCCGATATAGCTACAGGAAGTAGTATTCGTAGCGCATCGCGGCGTGCAGCAGCGTTTTTTGTGAAAAACGAAGTGAGTAATAATACTACAGGTACTCCAAAAGCAATCAATCCGGCAGAATCGGTAAATACAACAAAACCTGAATCCAACCACTGAACCCGGTTTTGATAGATCCTGGTTAGTAACTCAATATCAAGATTCTGTAAAAAATGTAGCAATAGATTTGAAGTTTCTGAAGTCAAGAGGTTAATAGTAATCGATGTGTCTGCTAAATCAGCTTTGGTGAGAGGAATGCTTAAACCTTAGAGCCTGGCAACTACCACTCCAGCAAGCGGAACCAATTTCAGGAAGAATACTGAAGCAATTTAGAAAAGCTGAAAACCAAGGATTTTAACCGCTTAATTTAATTTGTCAAGTGAGACATTAACTTCTACCTGAATGGCTTTAGCAATATTATCAATCACGGCTTTCGGGATTTTAATATTGTAATCCTGCGGGGTTACACTTAAAGTTGCTTTTCCTAACACTTTACCGCCTTTAACTTCCAGCGTGCCGTTTTCCTTAATTTTCTTTGTTACTCCGTGCATCGTCAGACTACCTTCAACAGCCACCTTGTAAATTCCTTCTTTACCAAGATTAACATCTTTAAGATTAACAATTTTCCCGATAAATTTCGCATCCGGGTATGTTTCCGATTCCATGTAATTTTCATTAAAATGTTCCTGCATCAGGGCTTTTGGAAATTCGAATCCGGGAATCAAAACTTTGAAAACAAAATCGCCAGTCGAAAAATCAATGGCACTGTTTGCCTGGTGGTTTACAGCTTCAATCTTTTCCATAGGTGTTTCCGACGAAAATTTTACAGTACCTGCTTTGGTCATGTATTTCTGCGCATTTACCAGGGTGATGGATAGCAAAAGGACAGACAGGAATAAGGTGATTTTTTTCATTTAGAGGAGTGATTAATTAGTATGAAATATGATTATTTAGGTAGTGATTTGAATCACATAAATTGTAACGAAATTCGATTCCGCTTATTACAACATTTTCAGTTAATCTTCTGTTGCTGAAAAGGGTACCGTATTTTAAAATGCAGGTTATCAATATAATAGAAGTAAAACGTTGATTTTTTAATAGTAGCGCTTACCCCGGAATTAAGAACTATTAACAAACTTGTGATTTCCTGAATGGATCGGGGAATGTTAATCGGTAATTTAAGTTGTTTTTTCGCAAACCTTGGCCGAAAAGATAAAAATTTCAGAATTTCAGAACAATTTACCTGCATCCGGCCCTTTAAACCGGCCCAGGTGACTGTATGCTTTTTCAGTAACTTCGCGTCCGCGGGGAGTTCGCATCATATACCCTTCCTGAATGAGGAAAGGTTCATAAACTTCTTCTATGGTGCCGGAATCTTCGCCAACGGCTGTTGCAATGGTGGTAAGCCCAACCGGGCCACCTTTAAACTTCTGAATGATTGTGCTCAGGATACGGTTGTCCATTTCATCGAGGCCATTCTTATCCACTTGCAGCGCATTGAGCGCATATTGTGCAATAGCCATATCGATGGTTCCGTTGCCTTTAATCTGTGCAAAATCGCGTAAGCGGCGCAGCAGCAGGTTGGCAATACGCGGAGTACCACGGCTCCTGCGTGATATCTCGTTGGCGGCATCTTCCCTGATAGGAACTTTTAGTATGCCTGCCGAACGAATGATGATTTTTTTTAATGTTTCGGTATCGTAATACTGTAAACGCGAATTTATCCCAAATCGCGAGCGGAGCGGAGCCGTCAGTAAGCCTGATCGTGTGGTAGCCCCGATCAGAGTGAACGGGTTGAGCGTTATTTGCACACTTCGTGCATTCGGGCCTGATTCAATCATGATGTCAATCTTGAAATCTTCCATAGCCGAATACAGGTATTCCTCAATAACGGGACTGAGACGATGAATTTCATCGATAAACAGTACATCGTTGGTTTCGAGGTTGGTAAGCAATCCGGCCAGATCACCCGGTTTATCCAATACCGGACCTGAAGTAATACGGATATTGACACCCATTTCGTTAGCAATAATGTTCGAAAGGGTTGTTTTGCCCAGACCCGGTGGCCCATGCAGCAACACATGATCGAGAGCCTCGCCCCGACGTGTAGCAGCTGCAACAAAAACCTTCAGGTTTTCAACAACTCCGGGCTGTCCTGCGAAACTTTCGAAATCGAGAGGACGAAGCACCTGCTCGATTTCTTTTT
>CAIXAQ010000290.1 GCA_903917425.1 uncultured Bacteroidales bacterium | reverse complement strand
GCTTATGCTACATAACAGCCTGTTCTTGCTAGTAGAATCAATGACTTATGGTAGTTCGTATTGTAATATAAAGAAATTAGCGACCTTCTTTGGTTAGCGATTGAGACTCTCAAAAGCAACAGATTATCGCGCTACGCAATTTTGCCTGACACTTAATTGTCAGCTTTGACGAATAGTTCTGCTTGCAACAAAGCTTTAAAACATCCTAAAGCCTGCCATTTGTCATAGCTTATTTGTTAACGGTTTTATGTTTTTATCATTTTAGTTAAGTATTTGGTACTCCCTTCATTAAATTCAATAATATACACACCCGCTCTTAAGTCACCAACATAAATGGTTTGTTCTGAAAGTCTATTTAAAATTATTGATTTCTGCAAAATCCCTATGCTGTTAACTATTTTAACCTCGCAGGAAATGGAAGGATTACTTGTTTTAAGATTAATATAATCATCGGCAGGATTGCGGAAGACTTTCCACGGAGAAATGCTGTTTTCATTAATAGAATATGCAGAATCGATGATGTGAAATACAATCTTGCAATTTACGGTGTCGTATCGGATATTTAATTCTGATAAATTTTGGCATAAAGGCATACCGATAATTGTATCAATTATGGTAATAGGTGATGTTGGCTTGCCGTACATGAGTTGCTTTGAAGGCTGTGCATCAGAACATTTAACGAGTTCCCAATTCATGCTGTAAGTTGACAGGTATGCCAAATTCGCATTTACAATAAAGAGACTTACCGTATTGTAGGCATCCCACAGAGGAATGAATTTATTCCCTGTAATTTTATCGACAAAATACTCTGTAAGTACACTATGTTGTTTCGAACTGATAATAATATAGCCGGTAGTATCATTAACAAACTTTAATAAGACTACCTGATAACCCCGGCCTGCTTGTGATCCTTCCTGATGACTGATTAAAACATTATTATGGTATAAATTGTAACCCAATCCGAAATTAGCATTCTGGTAATTAGTATACGAATAGGATGGATTATAAATTATTCCACATTCTGATTCTACAAAACTTTGTGCATAACTATTTGCCAGGTTAAGCACGAAAAAAAATGCCAAAAAAGTAAAAGTTGTTTTCACATCCGTTTTTATATAATTGACGCCACTTCAGAATTATCAACCTTTTTCCGCACCATCATTATCCCATCCCTAATCGGAAGCAGCACATTATCAGCACCTTCGTGTTGCTGTACATATTGGTTAAAACGGACAATGCCTGCAGTTTCGCGGTCAGATTCAGCGCCGGGTTCCAGCACCTTTCCGTACCAAAGTGTGTTATCGGCCAGAATATAACCGCCGGGTGATACTTTCGGAAAAACCTGCCTGAAATAGTTTATATAATTCTCTTTATCCGCATCGATAAAAACCAGGTCGAAAGGGCCGGCCATCTGCTCAATGATTTCGGTGGCATCGCCGGTAAGCATTGTGATTTTTTCTTTTAAACCTGCTTCCTCGAAATAAGGAGAAGCAAAATCTTCCATTTCCGGGTTGCAGTCAATCGTTATAAGTTTCCCTCCCGGCAGCAATCCCTGTGCCAGGCAAATAGCCGAATACCCGGTGAATGTGCCGATTTCGAGAATGGAAAAAGGCTTTACCAT
>CAIXAQ010000289.1 GCA_903917425.1 uncultured Bacteroidales bacterium | reverse complement strand
GGGAGCAACTTTATCTCCGTTATAATCTTTGAAACCCAGCCATTGTTCACGAAAAATACTCGTAATTGTAATGCCATTGCTCATACCGAAGGAACCCGGATTTACAAAAGCATGATTGAACATATTATGGGTAAACTGCGGATCCTGCTGCGCTTTCAGCCCTGTCGATATAATTGACAAAACGATAACAAAAAGGATTGAACGCATAGATATAGTTGGATACATTAGTGCCGACGAAAAAACGTGCTAAAGTAATAAAAAATAGGTTTAGCCTAGTAAAATACAGGAAAATGATTCTTTTTTGTTTTCTGTATAGCTTTAATCTATTAGTTAGTAGCTGAAATATGAACGACATAGTATTTAAAATATTGCAGGCATCAAAATCTTTGTTCCTGCCTTTTAGTTGAATTAATGCTTATAATACCCATTTTATGAACTTATGGGATGTTACCAATGAAGGTATCATATCTTATTAAAGCTCCAAATTGTCCATTCAAATTAGTTCAAAGAAGAAGACACTATATATTTTTCCTGAAAAGAACCGGAATTCCGAAATAACTGACGAAATTTGCACCCTACGAAAAAAAAATACTTACTTTAATATATAGCATGGACTTTCGATCAGAAAAAATCTTTTCAAAAAAATGGTTTATCAGTTACAGCCTCATTGTCATAGGTTCAATTATACTGGCAGCAGGTTTTGTTTTTTTTATTTCCCCCTATAAGATTGTTCCTGGCGGGGTTTATGGTATTGCTATCGTTATACATTACATTACTGTTGGTTTATTTTCGTGGGCGCCCTCAGGTCTTCCTATCGGATTGATGGGATTGATCATGAATATTCCGCTTACCTATATAGGAATCAGAATATTAGGTCCGCGTTTTGGTGTAAAAACTATTGTAGGCTTCGTACTGACCTCCATATTTATGGATGCAATCACCTACTTATATGGTGAAGCTCCTTTGGTTGCAGGCGATGCGTTGTTGTCGTCAATTTTTGGGGGAGTGCTCGTGGGCATTGGTCTGGGGCTGATTTTCAAATCGAAAGCAACATCCGGCGGATCAGATATAGTGGCTATGATTCTAGCCAAGCATACCCGCCTGCCCCTTGGACAACTGATGATTTATGTGGATTCAGCCATTGTTTTAGTGGGATTGCTGGTGTTTGCCGACTGGAAAATTCCGCTTTACTCCTGGATAGTGATTTATGTTACCGGCAAGACTATAGATATTGTATTGCAAGGGATGAGCGTTGATAAAACCCTGTTTATCATTTCCGATAAATACGACGAAATACGCGATCGCATCATCAACGACCTGCATCGCGGAGGGACTTATATCCCCGGGAAAGGTATGTATAACGGCTCCGACAAAACTATCATTTTTACGGTGGTCAACCGCAGGGAAATGGCTTTACTCGAAGAGTTTATCCACGAAATTGATCCAAAAGCATTTCTTACTGTGCTCGAAGCCAATGAGATACTTGGGGAAGGGTTTAAATCGTTAAAAGAGAAGCTGGAAGATTAAAATGTCGAATGTGGGATGTCGAATGTGAGATGTCGAATGTGAGATAGATTAAAGGCCGATGATTTCAAAGTGAAGTATTCAGAAAAAACCGATCCCGGATCGCTTTTATGGCAATCCGGGATCACTGATTTTTATATATAAGCTATGGATGATTGTTTAGTTCCTGCTATATACTTTGAGCGGATAGATGCGAATTTTTAAATTAGAATCTTGAAATTGGCTGAAACTGCTGATTGCGCAACTGGGGCTCAAATCCGGCTTCCCTGATTGCCCGCTGAATTCCTTCCTCATCAAATGTATAGTTTGCCCCGGCCACACTTACCACATTTTCCTCAATCATAATGGAGCCAAAATCGTTGGCACCTCCGTGAAGGCACAATTGGGCTGTAACTTTACCCACCGTAAGCCACGAAGCCTGTATATTTGGAACATTCGGTAACATCAACCTGCTGATAGCCAGCAACCGCACATAATCTTCACCCGAAACTGAATTGGTGATTCCATGAAGTTTTTGTAAAGCCGTACCTTCGCTTTGGAACGGCCAGGGGATAAATGAAATGAAGCCTGGCGCACCTTCGGGTTTTTCGTCCTGCACCTCACGTATATAAACCATGTGCTGAATGCGCTCTTCTATGGTTTCTATATGCCCGAACATCATGGTAGCCGAAGTGGTTAGTCCAAGTTTATGGGCTTCGCGCATCACATCCAGCCATTGCTGAACCGAACATTTATTCCGCGAAATAGTTCCCCTCACCCTGTCGGAAAGGATTTCGGCACCGGCCCCGGGCAGGCTGTCCAGGCCGGCAGCAATCAGTTCTGTAAGTGTTTCGCGATAAGTGATGCCTTCGAGTTGCGAAATATGCACCACTTCAGGTGGCCCCAACGAATGGAGTTTCAGCCTGGGATATAATTCTTTCAACTGACGGAACAAACCGGTATAGAACTCAAGACCCAGTTTCGGGTGCATTCCACCTTGCAGAAGCAGTTGCTCGCCTCCGCGCGCAAACAGCTCATCAATTTTCTCTTTGTACTGCTCAATAGTGGTAATGTATGCTTCTTTGTGATTGGCGCCCCTGTAAAAATTGCAAAACTGGCATCCCGAAACACAAACATTGGTGTAATTCACATTGCGATCGATGAGCCAGGTAACTTTTTTGTCGGGATGAAGCCTGTTGCGCACCTGATGGGCGGCAAACATAAGTTCGGTAGTTGAAGCTTCTGTATAAAGGGTAATGCCCTCATCCAATGAAAGATGAAAGCCTTGAATTGCTTTTTGAAGAATTTCGAGATGTGCCATAAAGAGATATTAGGGCAAAAGTAGGCATTTTAGGATTTCATTCCCGAAGAAAGGACTTGATTGCACTGAGGAAAGGGTTAAGATGGAAAATGGAAAATAGAAAATAGAAAATCGTAAATCGTAAATCGTTAATCGAAAATCGTAACTCGTAAATCGTAACTCGTAAATCGTAAATCGTAAATCGTAAATGAAAAGGTGAGAATAGATATCAAAGCACAGAAACCAGGCGCCAGAAGCCAGCAACCAGTAACCAGCACTCACTATATTTGGATGCCTTAAGAGCCTCTGTGATCAGGAACAAAATCATTCATCAACCGCCTTTTTTTCTTTAAAAATATCATAATCAAGTACTTTCAGGTGCCAGTTATCCTCCGTTTTACACTTTCGGTAACGTAAAAAGTAAGAAGTAACGCCAAGCACTGCAAAAGAACCGCTCACAATATAAATTGTATTATCGACCAAAGGTTCTTCATCGTGGATGGTCCGATTTATCATACTTCCTCCGGCGTAAAGTACTGATGCCAGAAACCATTTTTTCCAGGAATAATAAAACCAGTTACGTTTCCTGTCGACTTCAAGAACGTTGGCAAGGGCAAAAGTGAAATTTCTGTCGATTGTAAACACCGAATCATCGAGATAAGTTATTTCGCCGGAAGCCTGAAACTCCGGAATGCCAATGCGAATCGAAATCTCATCACCTACTTTATAGAAAAATCTCTGTGTCTTTCCGGGCTTCTGTAGTAACAGAACCTTCTGTGCTTCAACAGCTTGACATAATAAAACGCATAATAAAGTCCAAAATATCAGCAAATATAGTTTCATAAGTCGATTTATTTGACACCGATAAAATTAAGCAAATTTATTTCTATTGCTTGTTAAAAACTCAAAAATATTACTCCCGCCCTGAAATGGACCCGCAGCCCTAAGTATTGATATTTTTCCGACATTTGTGCACTAATCAGCTCATTGCATATGCGATTCAGGTTCATCACCCTTCTTATTATTTTTGGTTTTCCTTTATTACACGGATGTAAAAACGTTTCGAAGGACATTGTCACCGTTCAGGGCAGTTTTGCAAATCTGCCGGATACCAGGCTATATCTTTACCAGATTCTGCCTGCCAGTAAACCATTGATTGATTCTGTAAACACTGATACCAAAGGAAACTTCAGTATTTCTTTTCCTGTAAAAAACTCAGCTTGCTTTAGTTTTCGTCGCAACGCAGAGGATGAAATTACGCTGGTTATTTTGCCCGGTGAACATATTTTGCTTAAAGGGAATGGAATTTCCTTGCTGGATTCATACATTGTTACCGGTTCAGCGAATTCGGCTCTATATGCTGACTATAGCCATTTTACCACAGCCAATCTTAACAAGGTTGATTCCTTATCACGGATTTTCGCCGATAGCCGCAACCGCTCTGATTTCCAGGAAATCAAAACCGGGCTGGATTCAGCTTATTTACAGATTTTTAACCATCAGAAAGAAAAAGTCATTTCGTTTGTGACGAAGCACCCCAATTCACTGGCATCCTTGCTTGTAATTTCATCTGATTTTGGTCCGAACCCGCTGTTATCAGATCATTCGAATCCCGATCTGTTTTTACAACTCGATAGTACCCTTATCCGATCGTTTCCCGAAAACAGTCTGGTTACTACTTTTCACCTGCGTATGCTCGATTTCAAAGCAGAAATGGGAGATATGGAACTTCACGATAAACTTCTGAAACCTGGAATGCCTGCTCCTGAAATCAGTCTGCCGGATGCGATGGGGGAAAACACTAAGTTGTCGTCGTTAAAAGGCAAACTTACTTTGATATATTTCTGGAGCAGTTGGGATGCCAAAAGCAGACAGGCAAATATGAATCTCACAAGCCTTTACAGCCGGCATCACGATAAAGGTTTTGAAATATTTGCTGTTTCCATTGATTCCGACACCGACCTCTGGAAAAAGGCGTTCAGGCTCGATAAAGCCTACTGGATACAAGTTAATGATGCGAAAGGCCTTGGTTCGGACTATAGCAAAACCTATGGCGTAAGGGCTTTGCCAAGAATGATCCTGGTTGGAAAAGATGGTAAGATTATATTCAATAACGCAGATTTCGGAGAACTTGAAGGTTTGGTAAAGAATAATCTTTGATGATAGTTGTCGGATATAATAGAGATAAAACTAACCAAAATCCACCAAATAATGTTAAAACAAGGGCTCCGTCTAATCAGGTATAATCACCCTACCCACTCTTCACTCATCACTTATCACTCATAACTCATCACTTTTCCCTTGGCACTAACCCCTAAACCTCAAACCCTTTGACTCAATCCATAAAAAAATACATCTATTTTGCCAGCGATTTTCACTTTGGTATTCCCGACAGGCAAAGCAGCCTGGTTCGCGAAAAGAGGTTTATCCGCTGGCTGAATATGGTTGAAAAAGATGCTGAAGCCATTTACCTGATGGGGGACCTTTTCGATTTCTGGTTCGAGTTTAAAACGGTTGTTCCAAAAGGGTTCACACGACTTTTCAGTAAATTGTCCGACTTGACTGACAAAGGGATTCCTGTTCATTTTTTTAAAGGAAACCACGATCTCTGGGCTTTCGACTACCTCAACGAGGAATCGGGAGTTATTATTCATAACGACACACAGGAAATTACGTTAAAAGGTAAAAAGTTTTTCCTTGCCCATGGCGATGGCCTTGGTCCCGGCGATTTCAGGTATAAGTTTATGAAAAAGGTGTTTCTTTCAAAATTTCATCAATTCCTGTTCCAGTGGTTTCACCCTGACCTGGGAATGAATATAGGATATTATTTTTCGCGGGGAAGCCGGATCTCGAACATGATCAAAGAAGGGAAAGACGAGAAATACATACTTGAAGAAAAAGAGTACCTCCTGATTTTTTCGCGCGAAATGGCAGTTCAAAAACCTGATATCGATTATTTTGTATTCGGGCACCGCCATGTTCCCACAAACTTAAAAATTTCCGAAAAAGCAAACTGTATCATCCTGGGCGACTGGGTGAAACATTACTCCTACGGTAAATTTGATGGAGAAACATTCGAGATTAAGTATTTCGAACAGGAATAGTATAATAGTGTTTCCTCATTATATTGATCCAACTGCACAAATTCGGCACAAATAATATTAAATAAAACAACTCATTTCTCATACATTTACCACTTAAAACTGCCACTCATGAATTCCATAAAAACCTACATCGAAACCAATAAAGACCGCTTCCTGGACGAACTGTTCGGCCTTATTCATATTCCTTCCATCAGTTCCGAAAGCGAGCATAAGG
>CAIXAQ010000288.1 GCA_903917425.1 uncultured Bacteroidales bacterium | reverse complement strand
TCATTTTTAATTTAATGTTAAGTGTTTCTGATTACCTTTTAGTTCAGGCTCGTCCGGTTAGAAAAACTGAAAATTTGGGACCTACTGAAACTCTCAAACCCTCAAACCCTGAAACTCTCAAACCCTGAAACCCTGAAACCCCATATGAACCAGCAAGCCCTTTGGTATCAATCCCTCGATGAAGATACAGTACAATGTACCCTTTGCCCGCATTTGTGTAACTTAAAAGCAGGAAAAACAGGAATTTGCAGGGTTCGCACCAATATCGACGGAAAACTGATTACTGAAGTAAACGGTTTTGTGTCATCCATCAGGTTCGATCCTATCGAAAAGAAACCGCTTTACCATTTTTACCCCGGAACCAGCATTTTATCCATAGGTACTTATGGTTGTAACCTGAGATGTTTTTTTTGCCAGAATTGTTCCATCTCGCAAACGGGTGTGAAAGCCGAATTACCACAAACCTTTTACACACCTGCACAAATTGTTGATATGGCTGTCAAAAAGCCAGCTAATACCGGCATAGCTTTTACCTATAACGAACCCATAGTTTGGTTCGAATATATGTATGATATTGCCCGCCTGGCTAAAAAAGCCGGTCTGAAAACGGTAATGGTCACCAACGGATTTATTAATGCCGAACCGCTGAAAGCTCTAATCGAGCATATAGATGCTTTCAGCATCGACCTGAAAGCATTTAATGAAGAGTTTTATAGCAAAGTAACTTCATCGAAACTTGAACCTGTAAAAGAAGCACTTAAACAGATCAGCCGTGCAGGAAAGCATCTTGAAATAGTAAACCTTGTGATTCCTGAACTCAACGATGACGATAGTTCCTTTAAGGATATGGTTAAGTGGATATCCAGTGAACTAGGAAAAGAGACTGTCTTCCATATTTCAAGGTACTTCCCGCATTATAAACTAAGCACGGCAGAAACACCCATTTCTGTAATGCGCCACCTTAAACAAATAGCCGAAAGAGAACTCACCTATGTATACTCAGGTAATATTTACGCCGAAAGTTCTGAAACTCGTTGTATTATGTGCCACAATGTATTGATTACCAGGAGTTCATATACTATCAGCACCCCAGGTATTGACGATCTTGGTAAGTGCAAGGTTTGCGGAAACGATTTTCTTAAAAAAACTTAATTTTACTTTCATGTTAAATTGTTTTAAACTACTTTTGAAAACTCGCTAACCGTATTCAATGCCAATGTAAAAGGATACTTTTACCAAATTTCATTCATGACTTTTAAAAACATAACCAAATCATTTTTTATCTCCTTGTTAATCAGCGTATCAACAAGTTTCGTTTCGGCACAGCAACTTATTAAAGAGCCTGCCGGTGGGATGGACGATAACGAACTGGAAGATATGGAAATTGCACTTCCTCCTTCGATTGCAGCTATTCCAATGGTAATAAATACACCTGTACTGGATAAATACTATACTAGTTGGGATACATTATGCGTCCGGCGTTATAACGAAGTTGCTACTACGGGTGATGACTCAATAAATCTACCTCTTTTTAATGATTATTCGACAGGGTTCGTATTTCCGGCAGAAGGAACATTTTTATCTCCTTTCGGAAACCGTGGCCGTCGTGTGCATGCAGGGGTCGATATTAAACTTGAAGCAGGCGATCCGGTCAGTTGTGCTTTTGATGGTGTTGTGCGCATGGCCCGTTATTATGCAGGGTATGGCAATTGCGTGGTAATCAGGCATTACAATGGTTTTGAAACTTTATACGGCCATCTGTCAAAAATAAAAGTTAAAGTAAACCAGCAGGTTAAAGCCGGTGATTTGATTGGTTTGGGCGGGCATACAGGGCGTGCAACCTGCAATCACCTGCATTTTGAAACAAGGTTCCAGGGTAAAGCTTTCAATCCCAGGCAAATGATCGACTTCAATACTTATTGTTTAGTAGCTGATACGTTCACAGTAACCAAAGCAACTTTCGGTCGTACACGCGACTACCTTCCCGGGATTTCAGCAGAGAACCTGGTTTCAACAGACTCTAAGAGTGCATCTAAATCAAAATCCAAATCATCAAATAAGTATCATACTATTAAAAGTGGTGACACTCTGAGTGCACTTTCGCGAAAATATGGAACTTCGGTGAAGCAAATCTGTTCCATAAACGGCATAAAACCTAACAAAACGCTGAAACTTGGATCCAAAATCAGGATACGGTAGTTCAGTCTTGTCTATTATAAGTTGTTAGGTTTCGCAAATTTCTGACTTATTTTTCCGTAATTTTATCCCAAAATTAACTCAGGAATATTTTGATCTTTTCTACCAAATACTTTATTCGCTTTTCGATTCTGATTTTCGCCCTGCTGGTAGTTTCGGTCAGTTGCAACCCTGTTTCGAATATTGCAGGCATGGATATCAGTCGTATCTATACAAGTAATAAGGCAAATAACCTACAGATCAACCAGTTATACAATATTAACGACAGCGTTTCCGCTATCACTATAACCATCCCTGCCGGGCTCATTAAACCAGATGCCGGAACCAGGAATTATTCGAAACGAGGCACCCTGAAATATGAAATTATTGGCGAAGGAAAACGTATAGGGCTTATTGACAGTGCCACATTTTCAATTGCTGATACAACTGATTATCAGAGTTATATTGTTCATTCCTGGATGTTTAAAGCACCGCCCGGAATGAATTATTTTGTTAAAACCACGTATTCAGTTCCTGGTATACAGGATGATTTCCTGCTCCTGGAGTTTTTCAGCAAAAAGAATCATTCGTGCCAGTCGTGGTATCGTTTTCAGACTGAAACCGGCGAATACCTTTCGGGAAATATTACAGCATATTCGCAACCATTAAAGTTGGTGACTGAAAATGCTATCTCACAAACAGTGTCGGTAAAATTTTATAAGCGGAATTTCCCCACTCCTATTCCGCCCTTTGTTGATCAATACCGGGCACTTTTTAATTATAAGCCCGACAGCATTTTTTATCTTGAACTGAAAGACGGTAAAACGGCAAGTTTTGTTCCGTCACATTATGGTTTTTATTTTTTTCAACCGGATACATCCCTGTTGCAGGGACCTACACTTTTCATCATGAACAGTG
>CAIXAQ010000287.1 GCA_903917425.1 uncultured Bacteroidales bacterium | reverse complement strand
TTGTGTGTATACGAATAGTGAATTATCTCCGTTTCCCCGTCAAGCATTTGCGAAGGATTATAGGTCAATCCAAGCTGTAAATATCTTCCTTCCTTCAAGGTTTTATGGTAAATAAATCCCAGGTCGAAAACCACTTTTTGTAAGCTGGCCGTACTTCTTCTCATTGTATTAACGTAATACGACGAATCAGGAAATGTGGTTGCGTATTCCTTTACAATGTTACCAAAAAGGTAAGATACATTTACACCGACGGAAAAACTTTTCCATGGCGAAAAAGAATTTCCGAAATATGCTTTATTCAGCCCCCCGCTTCCCTGGTAAATGCTTAAGGTATTTCCAACATCGGGAACCACCTGGCTGCTTTGCATTTCGAACCCAACATGCGAGTAAGGCATAATCCCGATACTCGTGCGCATCCATTTGGTAACCGGGAAGCCAAAATACAGGTTCGAAAGGGTGCCAAACCGGGTTTTTTGCGATTGGTCGATAGTATTTAAAGTTCCTGTGTGAATATTAAAGGCAGCATCGAATACAAAACTGTTGGTATCGAAAGCACTGTAAGAGGCCGGATTGGCCGGGTTGATAAAATAGGGACTGCTGAAAGCTGTGGAGGCGCCACCGATAGCCATATTCATCTGGCTGCTGACACCGTACAGGTTACCTATCCCATATATTGAGTAAGGCGACGAAATTTTGACCTGTGCTGTGGCAAAAAAAGCAGGCAGAAGCAAAACTCCGGCCAGTATATGTTTACGAAAAACTTTAAAGTGTTTCAATGTTGAAATTGAGTATTAGGTTTAGACCCTCAAGTACCAGATTGGGGGCCGCAAAGGTCTTAATTTTTAATCTTTTATCAAAATAATTGTGGTCACCGCCTGTCAGAATAATTTTGAGTCCGGGATAAACGAGCTGATAACGTTGTATTATCCCTTCCATTTCGGCCAGCGCACCGTTCAACACGCCCGAATGTATGCTGGTTGAGGTGTCTTCGCCAATAAGTTGTGCATCATCATAATAGTCGAGTAAGGGCAGGCGGTCAGTAAAAGTATGAAGAGCCTTGTATCGCATCGCAATTCCGGGCGAGATGGCACCACCCAGGTATTCGCCTTCATCAGTTACAATATCGTATGTAATTGCTGTACCGGCATCAATTACAAGAATATGGCTGCGGGGAATTAACTGCCTTGCGCCAACTACTCCTGCAAGCCGGTCTTTCCCCAGTGTTTCGGGGGTACCGTAATTGTTTGTAACCGGAACGGGCGTAAGGTGATTAAAAAGTAAAGTTTTATAATTTCTGTTCAGGAACTCATCAATTTCGGCCGGATACGCTTTCACTGTTGAAAGTATCGCATTCTCTATCTGCTTATTTGATTCACAAAACTGTATGATGTGCTTTGCATCAATCCCGGCGAAACTGGTAAACGCTACCATCTCCTTGCCTTGAAATAAAGCCAGTTTGGTAAGCGTATTTCCGGTATCGATGATAAAGTTCATACTTGGTGGAGTTTTGCCTGACGCCCATTGGTGAGTGACAAAATTAGAAAAAGCAATAAACCCTTGTTACATGCCGGGAGTTATTACCTTTGCATTTGTGAATTTTTAACACGAATCAACCCCTTCTAAACAACATTTTAACAAATTTGCGGTTTATAAAACTCAGATTAACAACCTCTTCTATGAAAAAAAACTTTGCTCTTACTTTAATCATCACCTTTTTTAGCTTGTATTTATCAGCCCAGGATGCGGTTACCATTTATAACCCCGATGCAGATGCGAAAGCAGAGGTGGCTGCCGCGGTTGCCAAAGCTGCCGCCGAAGGCAAGCACGTATTTCTTCAGATCGGGGGCAACTGGTGCCCGTGGTGTGTAAAGTTTCACAAGCTGGTAAGCGAAAATAAGGCTCTTGATAGCCTGGTAAATGCCAACTACGAGGTAGTTAAGGTAAATTACAGCAAGGAGAACGACAACCACGAACTGCTTGCCACACTGGGTTACCCGCAACGTTTCGGCTTCCCGGTTTTTGTTATTTTAGATGAGAAAGGCAAAGTGCTTCATACCCAGGACAGTTGGTACCTCGAGCAGGACAAAACATATAATCGCGAAAAAGTGGCACAACTTTTCATGATGTGGTCTGCTTATACCATGAATGGTGCAGTTCAAAAGTTTGGGAAGTAAGTTTTTTAATGTCGGATGTGGGATGTGGGATGTTGAATGTGGGATGTCGGATGTCGAATGTCGAATGTCAGATGTTGAATGTCAGATGTTGAATGTCAGATGTTGCCCCGTCACCCCTCACCTTGTCGCCCCTCACCTTGTCACCCATCAACCCCTCAACCCCTCAACCCCTCAACCTCTCAACCCATCAACCCACCAACCATGCAAAACAACCGCCGATCCTATATTTATTTACCAATAGCTTTTTCGCTTGTATTGGTTGTCGGAATACTAACAGGATACTACCTGATGCGTAATTCGTTTATTCAGAATCATGTGTTTCCGGGCGGAAAGCAATCAGGCAATACTCTCAATGAACTGATACGGTTTATTGATAATAATTATGTGGATAGTGTGGATTCCAAAAAGCTTAACGAGGAGGCAATAACCGGGATGCTGCTGAGCCTTGACCCGCATTCGGTGTATATTCCGGCATCAGATTTCGCCGATGCCAACGATCCTTTGATGGGAAATTTCGAGGGAATCGGGGTGCAATTCAGGATCGAACGCGATTCGGTTATGGTGGTTAATACGGTTCCGGGTGGCCCTTCCGAAAAAATAGGCTTGTTAGCCGGCGACCGTATCGTGAAAGTGGATGGGAAAAACATTGCCGGAATTAAAATTGACAACGAAAAGGTGATGAAACTCCTGAAAGGGCCAAAGGATACAAAAGTAAAAGTGAGCGTGTACCGGAAAGGATTGAAAAAACTCAACGATTTTACCATCACCCGAGGCATTATTCCAACCTGGAGCATCGAAATTTCGTACGCTGTAAATGCAGAGGTAGGTTACATAAAATTAAGTAAATTCAGCGCCACCACAGGCGATGAGTTGCACAGTGCTTTGACAGAACTAAAAGCAAAAGGGGTTCGCAAACTTATTCTCGACCTCAGAGGCAATTCGGGTGGCTATCTGAATGAAGCCATTTCGGTGTCGGACGAATTTTTACCCGACAATAAACTCATCGTTTACACCCAGGGACTGCACCGCCCCAAACAGATTGCCACTTCAACAGCCGATGGTCTTTGGGACAACATGCCTGTCGTAGTGCTTATTGATGAAGGATCAGCTTCGGCCAGCGAAATTGTTTCCGGAGCCATACAGGACAACGACCGTGGTACTATCATCGGCAGGCGCTCGTTTGGGAAAGGATTGGTGCAGGAACAGGTCGATCTGAGCGATGGATCCGCTCTCAGGCTTACCGTGGCCCGCTATTATACGCCAACGGGCAGAAGCATACAGAAGCCTTACACCAAAGGTGCCGAGGAATATTATATGGATGTGTATCACCGTATGACGGATGGAGAAATGGAAAGTGCCGACAGCGTTAAGATGAACGATTCGCTGAAATTTAAAACGCCCGGTGGCCGTACCGTTTATGGCGGTGGGGGTATTATGCCCGATATCTTTGTCCCGATTGAGCGTAATACGGGTTTGAAATTCTATAACGAATCGGTCAACAAAGGCATTTTATACCAGTTTGCATTCGAATACACCGATAGCAACCGTGCTAAATTTACTTCTTATAGGGACGCCAGCCAGTTCGATAAACTTTTCCAGGTTACCGGCGGTATGTACAACGATTACATTGCCTATGCCGGGCAAAACGGCATTAAATATCCACCTGCCGAAACAGCCGCTTCGCAGCAGCGTATAACCGAACTGATGAAAGGCTATATCGCCCGTACATTATACGATGCAAAAGGTTTTTACCCTATTTACCTGCGAACGGATAAGGTTTTTCAGAAAGCGATGGAAACACTGGAGAAGAAGTAGGGGCGGGGGGCGAACGTCAGTTTGTTGTTTTGGGTTCAAAGTTCAAGGTTCAATGTTCCTGGGTCAAAGTTCCAGGTTCCAGTAACTGTTAAAAATAAACCACGGAGGCACTAAGGACACAGAGAAACACGGAGAAATTATTTTTAAAGATCGATTAACGATTAACTATTTTCGATTAACGATTTCCCATTTCCCATTTTCCATTAACCATTAACTATTTTCGATTAACGATTAACTATTTTCCATTTTCCATTAACCATTTTCCATTAACCATTTTCCATCAACCATTTTCCATCAACGATTAACCATTTTCCACTTTCTGCCCTGTTGCAATGCCTGGTGGCTGTGTAGAAATGGCTTCTGACACTGTAGGAATGGCAGGTGGCTGTGTAGAAATGGCATCTGATACTGTAGAAATGGCAGGTGGAGGTGTAGAAATGGCTCCTGGCAGTATAGAAATAGCTCCTGACAGTGTAGAAATGGCTCCTGACAGTGTAGAAATGGCTCCTGGCGGTGTAGAAATAACTTCTGATTGTATCTTTTTGATTTATAAATGGCGATAAACGGACATAAATTATAAGTAAAAGTTTACTATCAGCACCTATATGGAGAACTGCATAGATGAAATTGAAGTCTGCTAAAGGGAACTTAAAATAATCATATAAAATTACATATAACCCTATCGCATTCTACTGTTTTTTATCGTATATTTACTGCAAACCATAAAACTTATGACAAGGAAACAACTAAACCAACAGGCCATGCTGGAAAGTGTTGCATCTTTCCTCGGCTTACGTGCAAGTGATTTGGCAGCGAACCCGGCAATTGCCGCCATAGCTGCAAGCCTCCAAACCATCCTGAGTGCCATACGCGATCTGAAACAGATACAGGACAGGACCACCAAAGGCGCAACCCGCACCAAAAGCGAGTTGGAAGCAGCCATTATAACCGGAATTTTAAAGATAGGTGCCGCACTAAGGGCCTATGCTACCGAGACCAAAAATTACGATCTGCTTGCCGTTGTGTCGTTTTCGGATACAATTATCAAGCATTTGCGCGACAGCGACCTGGCCGACAAAGCCCGCACCCTATACGAGGCTGCCGAACCGGTAGTTGGCTCGCTGGGTATATACATGGTACAGCAAGCTGATATTAACAGTTTACAGCAAAACGTTCCTGCTTACCTTCAGGCTCTGAGTGGCAGCCGCGGAGTACTGAACCAAACCAAACAATCGACAGCCGATATACAGTTAAAATTAGACGAAGGGAGACTCCTGCTCAAGGAGAAATTAGATGTGTATATGCAGCCCTACAAAACGATAAACGCCACTTTGTACGGCGAGTATCTGAATGCCCGCGCCATTGTTGACAAAGCCGCTACCCACGAAACAAAACCCTTAGCGGAAGGTGATAGCCCGGCATAGGAAGGAACGAGTATAGAGTTATGAGTGAAGAGATATAAGATATGAGTTATGAACGAATAACGAATAACGAATAACGAATAACGAATAACGAATAACGAATAACGAATAACGAATAACGTTTAACGAATAACGAATAACGATTAACGAATAACGACAAAAGGAGGCATACATGCAAAAATCCCTGCGGCTGGTGCAGCGGCAGGGTTTTTTTGTGGTGGTTTCGATAAATTAAGCATTGAGAGGGGGATCTTGGCTATAAGAGTAGCAAAACAATCGGATTGTAGCATCTCACCGGATAAATTTCAGGAAAAATAAAATAGCCGTTCGATAATATGTAGCAAAATACTATCTTTGAGAATAAATAAAAAACCGCTAAAACCTTACATATACACCCAATTTGGAATATACTATACAGTTTTACCGTTCAGAGAAAAGAGTTAGTGGCAATTAAACCTAACGAAACACTCAATGTCTAACTGAGATAAATTAAAATAAAGATGGGGAAAATAATTTTATTAGCGACAATTTTGAGTACACTTTTTTCGTGTAACAAAGACAATAGTCAAACTGTACCTACCGATAAGCCAAGTGAACAAAAAACAGTAAACCTCACAGTTGACGGGAACGCAAGAAGTTTAATAGTTTATCTTCCGACAGGTTACAATAATGCAGGAAAAATGCCCTTAATATATACCCTTCACGGAGGAAGTGGGACACCAGAAGGAATGATAAGCATTGCTAATTTCAAAACTATTGCAGACAGAGATAAAGTGGTTTTGGTATATCCAGCAGGAATTCAAAATAATTGGAATGATGGAAGACCAACAACGCCAAATCAATTAGGAATTAATGATGTTAGTTTTTTCAACCAAATGTGTGATTATATGATTGCAAATAATTCGGTTGACGGAACAAGAATTTATGCAACGGGAATTTCAAATGGTGGATTTATGTCTTCACGTTTGGGTTGTGAATTGAGTAACCGTATTGCTGCTATTGCTGTTGTCGCTGCAACAATTGAGGCAAATACAATTGCACCAAATTGTAATCCAGGCAGACCAGTTCCTGCAATATATATCCACGGAACAGCCGACAATTTTGCACCCTTTACTGGAGGAACTTCAACGGTTGGTGCAGGAGGAACAGTACTTTCACATTTTCAATCGATTGACAAATGGGTAACGATTAATGGATGTAATCCAACACCGACTATTACTGATTTACCCGACATTTCAAATGATGGAACTACCATAAAACAAAGAGTTTACTCAGGAGGGACTAATGGAAGCGAAGTAGTAAGTTACGTAGTTTTGAATGGCGGACATACTTGGCCACAAGGACCACAATATTTGCCCGAAAGTATAATTGGAAAAACGAGCCAAGATATAAATGCCAATGAAGTAATATGGACATTCTTCAAGCGTTTCAAAAGAAATTAACTGCCACTAACATCGGTTTGGCAATATGGCGGCTGA
>CAIXAQ010000286.1 GCA_903917425.1 uncultured Bacteroidales bacterium | reverse complement strand
GTCTCCTGATAGATGGAATTGAGATTTCGGCCAACTGTAAGATCGCGTCTGTAAACCCATTTCTTGGAGAACAGGCAGAACAAATAGTAATCAGGAATTCAGATGCTCATTGTATCGAAAATATTGGAAACGCATTTTCCATATTTGAATTAGAGCATCGTACCTTTAGTGAAATAAAACTGGCATTGCAAGGGAAACTGGGACGTAAAGTTATAATCACATGAAAGATTTAGCGCTACATATACTCGACATACTGCAAAACTCGGTGACGTCAGGTTCTACTTTGGTAAAACTTCAGATTGACGAAATACCGTCTAAAGACGAATATCTTGTAAAATTCATTGATAACGGCAAAGGAATGGATGCAGAAATGGTTCAACATGTAACTGATCCTTTTTTTACCACCCGGACAACAAGAAAGGTCGGACTTGGATTACCTTTACTGAAACAAAATGCCGAACGAACGGGAGGAAGAATGATGATTCAATCTGAGCCTGGAAAAGGAACTGAAGTTGATGTTATGTTTGTTTTCAGCCATATCGACAGGCTGCCTGCAGGTGATATTGCCGGAACAATGGCATTAACAGTTTCTTCCTATCCTGCAATTGATTTCACTTACACACATAATACACCTGACGGCTCATTTATATTCAACACTATCGAAATAAAAGAAACACTTGGCGACTTACCGATAAATAATCCACAGGTTATCACATTTATGAAAGATTTCATCAGCGATAATCTGAAAGAAATAAAAGCATCATAACAACAGAAAAGAGACTTAGGTCCTGGGACAAATTGAATGGGATTAGATTTTGAAAGGTCGGAAGACCGAAGTCAGAAAACGGAAGCAAATCGTAAATTATATTATACTCTACAAATTGAAAATAAGTTGAATAATGTTGATAGTCATACAATGCGCTACTTATAAAGAAAGGAAATCTTTTTCAGGAGTACTTCCGACTCCCGTCTTCTGACTTCCGACAATATAATTTTACACACTAAATTAATAAAAGAACGAAACTTAATACTAATTGTAAAAAATCAAAATCGAATGAGCAAAATCACATCATTAGCTGATTTAAGAAACATTAAAGCCAATGTTGAGGCTAAAATGAGCCTTCGCGAACGAAGCGAATCCCCTGAAAGCATGGTACAGATCAGAGTTGCAATGGCAACATGCGGTATCGCATCGGGTGCAAAAATTGTTATGGACTATATGATCAATGAACTGGACAAACGCAACATCCCTGCCGTTGTTACGCAAACCGGATGCATGGGCTACTGCTACGCCGAACCTACCATCGAAGTAACCCGTCCAGGCCATCAGCCCCTGGTTTTTGGATACGTTGATGCAAAAAAAGCGGATCAGATCATCGGAAAATACATTATGAACGGTGAGCTGCTCGATGGAATTATCCCGGTTAACTACGAAAATATTGAAGGCAAGTAATAAATCCTGGAGGAATTAATATGACACAATTCAAAATGCACCTGCTGGTGTGCGGAGGAACCGGCTGCCGGGCTTCGGAAAGCGAACAGCTATTCCAGAGCCTCAAGAAAGAGATCATTGAAAAAGGTCTGGAAAACGAAGTCCAGGTAATCACAACCGGATGTTTCGGTTTCTGCGAAAAAGGACCAATCGTAAAGGTAATGCCTGATAATACATTTTATACCCAGGTAAAACCCGAAGATGCCATCGAGATTATTGCCGAGCATGTCATCAAAGGCCGCAAAGTAACCCGCCTGCTTTATATTAATCCCGAAACAGAACAGGCTGTTTCCGATTCGAAACACATGGGCTTCTACCGCAAACAACTTCGGATTGCGTTGCGTAACTGCGGATTTATCGATCCTGAAAACATTGAAGAGTACATTTCGCGCGACGGGTATGCTGCTTTGGCAAAATGCCTGACCGAAATGACTCCTGCCCAGGTGATTGAAGAAATGAAGAAGAGCGGTCTGCGCGGACGCGGAGGAGGCGGTTTCCCGACCGGGCTTAAGTGGGAAATTACCAGCAAAAGCCAGGCTGATCAGAAATATGTGGTTTGTAATGCCGACGAAGGTGACCCCGGCGCATTTATGGACCGTTCCATCCTCGAAGGCGATCCTCATTCGGTAATTGAAGCCATGGCCATTTGTGGATACTGTATTGGTGCAACAAAAGGTATTGTGTATATCCGCGCTGAATATCCACTTGCTGTTGAAAGGCTTAAAATAGCCATGAAACAAGCCGTTGAATTCGGCTTGTTAGGAAAAGACATATTCGGAACCGGTTTCGAGTTTGAAATAGATATCCGTTACGGTGCCGGCGCATTTGTCTGTGGTGAGGAAACCGCGCTTATCCATTCCATGGAAGGTTTACGCGGCGAACCTACAATAAAACCTCCTTTTCCAAGCGTTTCAGGTTATCTTGAAAAACCAACCAACGTTAACAATGTTGAAACTTTTGGTAATGTTCCGGTAATCATCAACAAAGGAGCTGACTGGTTCGCATCCATCGGAAGTGAAAAATCGAAAGGAACCAAAGTTTTTGCTTTAGCAGGAAAAATTAATAACGTAGGACTTATCGAAGTTCCGATGGGAACCACCCTTCGCGATATTATTTTCGAAATCGGCGGTGGCATAAAGGACGGCAAGAAATTTAAAGCCGTTCAAACCGGCGGTCCGTCGGGAGGTTGTTTGACTGAAAAACACCTTGATATACAGATTGACTTCGATTCGCTTACAGCCGCGGGTTCCATGATGGGATCAGGCGGTATGATTGTGTTGGACGAAGATGACTGTATGGTTTCCATAGCAAAATTCTACCTCGATTTTACTGTTGAAGAATCCTGCGGAAAATGTGCTCCCTGCCGCATCGGCAACAAGCGTTTGAACGAGATGCTGGAAAAAATCTGCGAAGGTAAAGGAACTATGAAAGATCTAGACCTGCTGCGCAACCTGAGTCATGTAATAAAAGACACTTCGCTTTGCGGACTTGGACAAACCTCTCCTAACCCGGTTCTTTCAACCATGGACAATTTCTATGATGAGTACCTGGCTCACATCGTTGATCACAAATGCCCGAGCGGACAATGTAAAGCCCTGCTTCAGTATGTGATTGAAGCCGAAAACTGCGTCGGATGTACCGCATGTGCCCGCAATTGCCCTGTTAACGCGATTGCAGGCGAACGCAAAGGAGTCCACGTAATTGACCAGGCAACCTGCATCAAATGCGGGGCATGCCTCGAGAAATGTAAGTTCAATGCAGTGTTTATCAAGTAACGAAAGGGGTTAAACCATGGAAATGATCAATATAAAAATAGATAATAAAGAAATACAGGTAAACCCAGGAACTACCGTACTGGATGCTGCAAAATCAGTTGGTATAAACATCCCGACACTCTGTTATCTCCACCTGCATGATTTCAATATCACCAACAAACCGGCTGGTTGCCGTGTTTGCGTGGTTGAAGTGAAAGGCCGCCGTAACCTGGCACCTGCTTGTGCAACGGATTGTTACGAAGGAATGGAAGTGAATACACACAATATCCGTGTGCTAAATAGCCGTAAAACAGTTCTGGAACTCATCCTTAGCGATCACCCGACAGATTGCCTGATTTGCCCTAAAAGCGGAAGCTGCGAATTGCAGACCCTGGCGCAGGATATGGGAATCCGCCAGATTGAATACCAGGGAGAACAATCACACTATAAGGAAGATACATCACCGGCGATTATCCGCGATGTAGATAAATGTATCATGTGCCGTCGCTGCGAAATGATGTGTAACGACGTTCAGACTGTTGGTGTTCTTTCGGCTGTAAATCGAGGATTTATGTCCGTTGTAGCTCCGGCTTTCGAGATGAACCTCGACCATAGCGTTTGTACATATTGCGGTCAGTGTGTTGCAGTTTGTCCGACAGGCGCTTTAACCGAAGTAGATCATACCAACCAGGTTATCCGTGCATTGGCCGATCCATCAAAAACCGTTATTGTTCAAACAGCGCCTGCAGTGCGTGTTGCTTTAGGCGAAGAATTCGGAATGGAACCGGGAACAAGTGTAACCGGGAAAATGGTTTCAGCCTTAAAGAATCTTGGTTTTGATTATGTGTTCGATACCGACTTCGCTGCCGACCTTACTATTATGGAAGAAGGCACTGAATTGCTCGGTCGCATAACCCGACACCTTCAAGGTGACAAGACTGTAAAACTTCCAATTCTTACTTCATGCTGTCCGGGTTGGGTTAATTTCTTCGAACACCAGTTTCCCGAAATGAGCGATATCCCATCCACGGCTCGTTCGCCTCAGCAAATGTTTGGTGCTATAGCCAAAACTTATTTTGCTGAAAAACTCGGTATCAAACGCCAGAACCTGGTTGTAGTTTCAATTATGCCTTGCCTGGCAAAAAAATACGAATGCCAACGAGATGAATTTGCTACCAATGGTAATCCTGATGTGGACTTTGCAGTTTCTACAAGGGAATTGGCTCATCTCATCAAACAGGCAAATATCGATTTCAGCATTTTACCTGACCAGGATTTCGACAAACCGATGGGTGAATCAACCGGTGCTGCTGTAATATTTGG
>CAIXAQ010000285.1 GCA_903917425.1 uncultured Bacteroidales bacterium | reverse complement strand
GTCGGGGCTAAGCAAAAAAAGTTTGCCTGGATCATAGGTGTTGTGCTGGCAACAACTATGTTTATCCTTATGGTTGTGGTAAATTCATATAGCCCAATAACTGGTATAATTTGCCTGATTTGCCTAATATTCCTTTTCTTCGAATCCGCATTTGGTATTTGCCTGGGATGCAAATTTTATTCCCTGGTTTATAAAGAAAAGGCTCAGTACTGCCCCGGGGAAGTCTGTGATGTGAAATCAAGACAGGAAATACAAAAAACCTCCCGTCTGCAGGTGTTTATAGTTTTAGGCTTTATTGTCTATATCACTCTCACGGTGTTGCTGTTTAATGATACGTTTAGCATAAAACCCTTTGACTTGTTTGGAATTGAAAGTTCTGCCCAAACGAAATAGTCGATGCTTGCTGTGATGGAATAAGTTATTGTAAGTCAATACAACGGATTGTTAAATTAGGTCCGGGTGGCTGACTGCTTATTTGCAAGCGTATTATAGATCAGATCAAGATCGGAATGATCACTGGTAATTTAAAAAACGGTGAGCAGATTTCTGCGACTATACTTATACCAGATTTAATGCTTTATTGGCTGTGAAAATTCCGGGCAAAAAAAAGTGAGCTTTCGGCTCACCTTAAAAATGATTTTTTCATTTACTTCTTATTGTCGACGGTCAGGTCCTGCAGTGCTTTTCCAATTTCATTCATATCATAATTGAATTCGCGTTTAAATGATTCCCAGTCGCTTTTGAAATCTTTCTCATAAACATCAATTTTCACCTTCATTGCCTTGTTTTGTTGTTCCAGGGCATCAATTTTTCTCTCGTAAACAGCATCAAGCTCTTTGCCCGATTTTTTAATTTTGGTTTTTAATTCAGCGATACGAATTTCGTTGTCCCTGATTTTTAGTTCGGACTCGTCCTTAAATGCTTTCCACTCTTCAGCGGTGGCGGCTTTCCTGGCATCTTTTAATTCTTCTTTGGCATCATCAACTCTGGCCTGGGCCGCGTCTTCTTCAGGTGTTGATGGACTGCAACCATTGAAAATTGCACCTGAAATAAAAGTGGTTGCTATGATTATGGTAAGAATCGTTTTTTTCATTTTCGTTTGTTTATTCAGGATTTGTTATTCGTGTAAAAGAGTTGTTTAGTGGTAATTACAGCTAAACAACTCTTCGATTGCTTTATATTCCGGCTATGAATTTTCTCAGTTCATCTTTTGTTTTGCCGAGTTTGATTTGAAGCCTGCCAAGCATCTCATCTACTTTGCCTTCTTCAAACACAAAATCGTCATCGGTTAAAAATCCAAATTTCTGCTTGAGCTTACCTTTTTGCTCATTCCAGTTTCCTTTTACTTCGGTCGTATTCATTTTATTTATTTTTTATAATCCGCTACTGACGGAGCAGGTGTGAAATGATTTCCACATTGCAAAGGTGAGCTTGTTTTCATATAAAAGTATTACACGATTTATTCCGGGAGTTACATGATTCACACGTTCAGGAAAAACGTGTTTTTAAAACTATGCCGGATAGTCATTTGCAGGAATTCTCTGAAACTTCAGTCTGCAATTTCGTATAACCGCAATCTGTTCCTGAGCAATGCAATTTCGTCGTGCATCAGGTTAATTCGCTGCAGCAAATGATTGATTGTCTCTATGCCTTCGATGTTAATATCCAGATCGTAATAGAAACGGATAAATTTCTCTGTCTTTTGAAACTGGTTAAAATTAATAAAGCTCGTTTCATCCACCGTTGTAATTTCTATCAGCCCGGTTTGCTGGAGTGAATTCAAAAATGAAATTTCAATGCTGTGGTTGGCACAGAATTTATCAACGGATATCAGATATTCAGTCTGCATGGCTTACGATATAAATTACGATACCGACAATTCGGTGAAAAGCTTCTTTTGTTTTTCGGTTAAATTTGTTGGAATTTTAATATTCCAGGTTACAATAAAGTCTCCAAATTGACCCTCCTCCTTATAAACCGGGAAGCCTTTTCCTTTTAGCTTTATTTTACATCCATTCTGAGTTTCAGGAGCAACTTTCAACTTCACTTGTCCGGTTAAAGTAGCAATTGTAATATCTCCCCCAAGTAATGCTGTATATAAATCGAGATCAACGGTGGAGTATAAATTATCTCCTAATCGTTTAATATCATGGTGGTTGGCTATCGAAAATTCGATGTACAAATCACCATCAGGCCCGCCATTTTTTCCTGGACCGCCATGCCCCGGTATCTTAATAGTTTGCCCGTTTTCGATTCCGGCAGGAATAGTGATACGGATTTTCTTGCCGCTGACAGTTAAAGTTTGTTTATGGGCTTTGTATGCGTCGATCAGGTCGAGTTTCAATTCGGTCTTAAAATCTTCGCCCCTGTACTTTGCCTGGCTGTTTCGGCTATTGCCTGCACCTCCTCCAAACATGGAGGCGAAGAAATCGGAAAAATCGCCTTCCGACTGATTTCCCGAAAAACGCTGTCCTCCCTTTGCCGATGATTGTCCCTGGTATTGCTTCTGTTTTTCGAATTCATCAGCGTGTTGCCAGTCTTTACCGTATTGGTCGAATTTTTTCCGCTTTTCGGGATCACTCAATACTTCATTGGCCTCATTGATTTGTTGGAAATTCCTATTTGCATCCTTATTATTGGGATTTAAATCGGGGTGATATTTGCGGGCAAGTTTCCGGAAGGCACTTTTTATTTCCTTTGGAGATGCCGTATTTTCAATCCCTAATACTTTGTAATAGTCAACGAAATCCATTGCTTAGTCGGGGGAATATACAGTAAGGTATTGTATTTTAGCTTAATAGCGAACTTTCAGGACAATTTCCCCAAGCGACTTTATCTCATCCCTGTCGGTGAAAACTACCCGTCCTTTTTTTGAAATCACTTCCATGGCAATTTCGCTGGTAATGTCGTCAACCACATCAGGTGCGGCAGCATCTTCAACCAAATCGAACGATAAATCGCCTGTCATTTTTACAGCCTGGCTAAAATCGGCGTGTGTAATCAGCAAATCTCCTCTGCCTTCCTTCACTGCCCTGTATATTTCCATTAAATCAGCAAGTACCTTGCCATGACCTGCTGCTTCTTTCATTTCATCAATGGCTACTTTTTCGCGACCCGATTGTAGTACCTTAACAATTTCCCATGATTGTGCTGCTAACTGGTGAGCGGCCTGGTTATTATAATCAATATTGGCATGGCCTATGTAAACATTGGGTTGATCGGCCACCTGCCTGAGGCGGCTATAATTACCTTCTGTACAGATCACGACGCAAAATAACCTGGTTTGGTTATAAGCTTTTACAACAGCTTTGTCTACTTTATTAATATATTCGCGAACCATATTATCAGTAGCTTTCGGATCGCTTAATCTCTCGGGCTCGGTGTTAAAATGCGGGTTTTCGGGAAACGGGAAGTTCTCGTTCTCAATTTCGGCAATAACTGCATCATTTTTAGCTTTAAATAATTTTGCTCCGCTTTGAGTCAGAAGGAGTATCATGTAATCGACACTGCGGTTAACAGATTTAATTATAGGGCTCACAGCGAACGAATCCGAAATCTGCACCCTGTTTTCTTTTGCAGGCCAGGCCGATTTAAAAATTTCTTTAGTGTCGTTCGAAAGGAAAATATGCAAACTATCCAGGTTGTAATTTTCGTTGATTTCGGAAGGAATCAGTTCCAGTTTTGACAATAGCTGGGCAATTGGCCTTTTCCCGAATTCTGAGATCAATCGTTCTTCCGTTTCCTTGCACAATTTTTTAAGCAGAATTTCATCCTGCGAATTTTCAGGATGGGTGCGATGGCTATTCATTGAAATGGTAACGCAGGGACTACTTTTCTCGGAAATTAATTTTTCTAAAGTTTTAGTTTTCATTTATTATAGTTTTAAAATGGCTGACAAGCCGTAGCACTATTTTACTTTTTGCGATAAACTTGTCAAAACGCATAAATTACTGATCTTCCTTTTGATATAATTCATTTTTCTTGTGCTACAGGTAGTTGGATGAATGAACGAATTAACGATGCATTTTCTTTCTGGTTTCAACATTTATGAGTACAAGTAATCTCGGTTAGCCATATTTAAATTTTTTCCTGAATTGGCTCAGCGACTTTATTGCCAGGTTACTTTTTATGCTTTTCCTTGTGATTGTCCTTTTGCTCGTCGTGACCGTAGTTCTGTTTGTAATTATTCGGTTCATTATGGTAATGGCGGATAAAGACATGCCGGTGCCTTTCAGGTTGGGGAGTCTGCACCTCGACTGCACAGGAAGGCAGAATCAATACGCACGATACCAGGAAAGCAAAAAAAATGCTCTTAAGCAATTTTGCTGCACTTGCATTTCCAGGCAAGTCTTTTTGAATACCATTTAACGAAGCGAGAAGATTTTTAAACTTTTTCATAATAGTGAACTTAAAGTGTCAATTGTTTTTCCTGAGCAAAGGTGAGAACTATGTATGCGGAAAGTGTTACACTTTTTTGGTTAATAGTTTCAAAATTCACACATTTCAAAATCGGATTTAAAGAGATGAATTGCTTCTGCTGTTAATTTAGTAGGGCAATTGAAAATGTCGGAAGTCAGGAGTCGGAAGTCAGATGTTTCCTTGACAACTTCCTTTTTTCCTATGAAAGCGGAGCTTTTCTGGTCAATCTCTTTTCTTCAAATCGCTTCTCATTAGTAGGATTAAATCTCAAATTTGCACTTTCTTCCGTCTTCTGACTTCGGTCTTCTGGCCTTCTAAAACCAATCCCACTCAATTCGCGGTGGAACCCATTTTATAATGCTGCATTTTTTCGAAATCTGAGAGCCTTGTAAATTTCGAACCAGATAATAGTTGATATTCCAGCTGCAATACAAATCGTGAGGTTGATAAATGTAGGTGTGTTAAACTGGAATAAGTTCAGAAAGAACGGAATTTTTAATATCAGAACCAGGAAGAAAACTGCGCCCCCAACTACCCATAGAACCGCTTTATTTGGAGTGAGAATAATTTTGAAAATATTTTCAGTCCACGACCTGTTTGTTAGTATGACAGCTATGTTGGAGACAATCAAGGTTAGAAATGCCATGGCACGGACTTCTTTGGCATCGTATCCCTGATTTAGTGCCAGGAGGTAAACAACCATAGTAACACCAAGTATCCCGATTCCCTGGAGGCAGCTGAAAACTATTTTCCGGCTGCCAAAAAATGGTTCGTTTATCCGTCTTGGGGACCTGGTCATAACATTTTTTTCTTCTTTTTCGGCTTCAAAAATGATGGAGCATGCTGGGTCGATGATTAGTTCGAGGAAAACAATGTGCACAGGCCATAGAATAATCGGGAAATTACCTAATAAAATCGGGATTAAAGAAAGTCCTGCTATGGGCACATGGATAGCAAACACGTAACCGAACGCTTTCTGCAGGTTGTCAAAAATACGTCTTCCCATTTTAATGGCTTTTACAATGGAGGCGAAGTTATCGTCCATCAGCACAAGCGACGAGGCTTCCCGGGCCACATCGGTGCCCATTTTACCCATAGCAATTCCGATATCGGCTGATTTGAGTGCAGGTGCATCGTTGATTCCATCACCTGTCATGGCAACAATTTCCCCATTTTTCTTTAATGCGTTTACGATTTTGAGTTTCTGGTCGGGAACTACACGGGCAAATACATTGGTTTCCTTAATCCTTTTGCGTAATTCGGCTTCCGACATTTGCTGTAATTCCTGCCCGGTGATGCAGTTGTCAGGATTTTGGAGTCCTATTTCCATTGCAATATGTTTGGCTGTTACCGGGTAATCGCCTGTGATCATTATAACCCTGATGCCAGCCGTGAAACACTCGCTTACAGCCTGTTTCACGTTTTTACGAATAGGATCACTCAATCCGATCAGGCCAATAAAATCGAAGGTAAAATCGTGTTGAATGTCGGGTAAACCTTTGCCATGGATGCTTGCTTTGGCTACTCCTAAAACTCTTAAACCGCTGGCAGCTAATTCTTCGACTGCTGCTGACAGACGTTTTTTGTCGGCACTCTTGAGGTGACAAAGATCAAAAATGGCTTCGGGAGCACCCTTTGCTGCAATTATTTTTTCTTCAGTTCCTTTAAACGAAAATACCCGCGACATGGCAAGCAGTTCTTTGGAAAGAGAATATTCTTTAATCATTTTCCAGTCCTTATGGATATGCTCTGTCCCTTTCAGATACAAATCTCCCATGCCGGTTATTGCCTTTTCCATGGGATCGAATGGATTGATCTGGCTCGAAAGAATGCCAAACTCAACTATTTCGTGAAATGCTTCCTCGAGTTTGGTGGCTTTTGCAACAGCCAGATAATCTTTGCCATTGTAAAGCCTTGAAACTGTCATTTTGTTTTCGGTAAGCGTTCCCGTTTTATCAGTACACAAAACGGTTGCCGTGCCAAGGGTTTCGATAGCTGCCGGGTTTCGTGTCAAAACTTTGTTTTTCGACATGCGCCATGCGCCAAGAGCCATAAATACGGTCAGGATAACCGGGAATTCTTCGGGCAGGGTAGCCATGGCCAGTGTTATTCCTGCAAGGAAGCCGTTGACCAGGTTTCCCCGTGTAATAGTATATCCGGCGATAACCAGTATGCACAATATGGCAGCAATGATTGTGAGGTTTTTAACCAGCGATCCCATTTCGACCTTAAGCCTGGTGGGTTCTTCTTTTACATTTTCGAGTGCTTTCCCTATTTTTCCAATCTCCGTATTTATGCCAATGCTTGTAACCCTGGCGATTCCGTTGCCCTGCACTATCATTGAGCCGGAAAAAACAAAAGGCAGATCGTCGCCGCCGGGCTGTGATATTTTTTCGACGCCATCCCAATCGCTTTTGCGAACTGAAACAGGTTCTCCGGTAAGCAAGGATTCATCGGCTAATAAATTTACCGAATCCAGAATTGTAGCATCTGCCGGAACCCTGTCTCCTTCCTGTAACACTATCAGGTCGCCGGAAACAACTTCGATACCGGCGATCCTGGTTTCCACTCCATCCCTGATCACCAATGCCCTGGGGCTGGCCATGTCTTTGAGCGCATCAAGAGCTTTTTCTGTTTTCTTTTGTTGAAAGAATTCAATTGCCATGATCACAAAAACAAAGCCCAGAAGCATTATTCCTTCCTGCAAATCGCCCATCACCACGTATAAAGTGCCGCAGGCAACCAATAATATGAACATGGGTTCTTTAACGACCCCCAGCGCAATGGCAAGGAAGTTTTTAGGTTTTGACGATGGAAGACTGTTCGGGCCTTCGGTACGCAACAGTTCAGCCGCCTTGATGCCTGTTAATCCTTTATATTTTTCGGATGGAGTTGCCGGGTTCACGTTAATCGCGTTTTTTTGTTGGTACAATGAATAACGGTATAGTAGTTTGGTGCAAAACTTTTTCGGTAACACTACCCAATAAAATATTTTCGAGCCACTTATGGCTGTGCGAGCCTAAAACAATTGCATCAGCATGCATATTTTTCGCGCTAAGCAGAATAGATTCGGCAAAATCACCTTCCATTACTAATGTCCGGATTGCTTCATCATCGAGGTGCTTTTTTATTTTGTCCAAAAATAACCGGGACAATTCCTTCTGTTTACCGGCACCCTCAACCATAGCAGGATCCGGAATCAGTGAATTGGAAAGACCCATTATCGGCGAATATTCTACTGAAGAATAATAAACCGGGTCGGAAATTACGTGCAATAACACAACTTCGGCATCCATGGCTTTTGCCATTGAAAAACCTGCTTCTGCTACTTTTTTTGCTGTTGGATCATAGTCCAAAGCGATTAAAACTTTTTTCATCTGCTTCGTTTTCATTTTATTCATTTTAATTGATTGTTTTCAATGTACATAATGTATTGATCTGGCATACAACCATAACTTGCAACTTCAATCAGATTGCCGTGTATGAATACCAATAAATCTGACTTTACAAAGTTAGACCTGCGAATCCGTGTAAATGTTATACATCTATTTAAAATGTTTACATTATTCACACATTTAGCAGTACCGTGTTTTAGCCAGGCAAAAGCAGATGCTGACACGCTCCGCTGCGAACTTGTTGGGTGAGGGTGCAACAAAAGAAATTGATATGAAGTGACTTACCAGGAAGTGAATGCTAGCGGCAATACGATAGACAGAATCATATATAAAAAGAAAAATTATGAAGTATTGACTGTTGTTCTCCTTACGGTAGCCCGATGGCTACAGAGAAATAACCGATTGCTGCTTCGTTGGAGAAAGAGTGTGTAAATTCTGGTCTGTTTCCGGCTTACC
>CAIXAQ010000284.1 GCA_903917425.1 uncultured Bacteroidales bacterium | reverse complement strand
TATAGTTACCTGTCGGGCGGGTAGCCCAAGATCAATATCCTTACGGGCCGATTCGTAAGCCCGTTTTCCATCGACTTTAATGGCCGAAAACATGGGAGGAATCTGCATAATATCGCCACTAAGTGTAAAAGCCGCTGTATGGATCATTTCGTCAGTGATATGCTGCGTTGGGAAGGTTTCGTTCACCTCTTTTTCCATATCAAAGGAGGGTGTGGTAGCTCCGAGAGTAAAGGTTCCCGTATATTCCTTGTCGTAAGCCGTGAACTCCTCGATGCGTTTGGTAGCCTTGCCGGTGCAAACAATCAGCAGGCCGGTGGCAAGGGGGTCGAGCGTGCCGGCATGACCCACTTTTATTTTTTTGCCTCCAAGCAAATGTTTCATCAAGCCACGTAACGAGCCGATCACATCGAAGGAAGTCCAGCGGTAAGGTTTGTTGACAAGCAATATTTCGCCTTCGGTGATATTCAGCATGAGATTATTTATTGGAATAAATTTGAAACCACGGAGGCGCGGAGGGCACAGAGGTTCACGGAGTAAGTTTATTTTATCTGAATAATACGGACAAAAAAAAGGAGTATTAGCCTTAGTTTGCGGTGGAATGTATACACGAATTAGTTGGCTCCCCAAAAAATCTCAGTGTCCTTCTGTGATCTCCGTGCCTTCGTGGTTTTTCCTAAAAAGCTCAGACAACTCTGAGATCGACACCCATTGCCAGAAGAATCAGCAATACGGCACCAACAATGATACGGTAATAGCCGAAAACTTTAAAGCCATGTTTTTGCAAATAGGTGATGAAAAATTTGATCGCCAGCAAGGCAACAACAAAAGCAACCAGGTTTCCAACAAGCAAAACACCGATATTATCCATGTTGAAATGTTTATAATCTTTCAACAGTTTATAGGCCGAAGCGGCTGCCATGGTTGGGACGGCCAGGAAGAAAGAAAATTCGGCGGCCTTGGTACGGGTGAGCTTTTGCTGCATCCCACCGATAATGGTAGCGGCAGAGCGCGAAACTCCCGGTATCATTGCAATACATTGAAACAACCCGATTATAAAAGCATTGGTGTAGGTTGCTTCTTTTTTCTCGTCGGTATTAATAAACCATTTATCTACAAACAAAAACAATATTCCTCCCAGCAGAAGCATCAGGGCGACCACAAACACGCTTTCGAGCATGGCATCGATCTGTTCGCTGAAAAGAAACCCCAGGATGGCGGCAGGTATAAATGCCACAAAGAGTTTGTAATAAAATTCGAAGGATTGAAGGAAACGTTTCCAATATAAAACGATGACCGACAAAATAGCTCCGAACTGTATGTTTACAGTGAAAGCCTTTGTAAATTCCGACATTTCGGTGCCAAGCAATCGCTCGGCAATGATCATATGCCCGGTTGACGAGATGGGAAGGAATTCGGTAATTCCTTCGACAATGGCGATAATGATCGCTTCTACGTAAGTCATATTAATCCTTTGGCCTTTTCATGATGGCAACGATTTCGACTGCAAAGCCTATAAGGATCAGAATCGGGGAAAGTGTTATACGCCTGAAATCGTACATTTCCATATTAAAAACATTAGGATCTTTCGAACCTCCGCCGGTCATCAGCACAAACCCTAATATTATGAGTCCAACGCCAATAAGTCCCAGTATATAGTTTTCCTTTCCGAATGCAAACCCGGGACGGCTTACATCTTCAGTTTTCGTATCGGCTTGCGAAGCCATGATTTTTGTAGTTTTTGCCATTTCGAAAGTATGTTTTTGCTGTTAAATAAATGAAATACAATTAATTAGAGTACAGGTTATCAATTTTCATCCGCAGGAATTTATTTACCGAGATCCAGGTTGATAATGCCGATAAAAGCACCCCAAGTATAAGAACTCCCGCGAAAAACACGGCAAACTGCCTCATATCCTGCAATGCGGCTATTTCGGGTATGCGTTCCACGGCAATGTAAAGTGTGCCGATCAGCATCAGAATTGCCAAAACGGAAGCTATCAAACCCTGCAAAATGCTTTTCTTAATGAACGGAAGCCGGATAAAAGTTTCGGTAGCTCCCACGAGTTGCATGCTCCTGATGAGGAAACGCTTGGAGTAGATGGTAAGTTTGATGGTGTTTTTTATCAGGATGATGGATATCACCAGCAGTATGATACTGAAACTGAGTATTACCATCGAAACCTTACGGATATTGGCGTTTACCTGATCGATAAGTGATTTCTGATAAACAACTTCCTTCACCAACGTGCTTTTAAGCAAAAGCTTTTCAATACGTGCAATGCTGTCGGAATAGGCATATCCGGCTTTCAGCTGCAAATCGATGGAAGCAGGCAACGGATTGTAGCCCAGAAATTGTACAAAATCCTCACCCAGTTCGTTCGATAGTTCTTTTGCAGCCTGCTCGCGCGAAATAAATTCAGCATGCTTAACATAACTGGTTGCCTTCAACCGTTTCATGTAATCACTGATCACATCATCCGGAATATTATCTTTAAGCATCAACGAAACGCTGATGTTTTCGCGAACATAATCGGAAAGCTTTTTTCCATGAAGTATGATCAGGCCGAGCAACCCAAGCATAAATAATACCAGCGTAATGCTGATAATGCTTGTAGCGTACGAAGCCCTGAGCCTGCCACTGCCGGCTTTTTTCTCTGTCATGGAGTTTTATCGAAAAGAGGAAGCGAAATTAAGCATTTTAGTCCAGCCTTTTTCATTCCGCGAGCCGGGTTTGCATTAATTAACATTTTTTGAGGCACAACTGTCTGTAAAATAGTCATTCCGGCTAAAATCCGGGGAAATTCAATACCTTGAATCAGGAGAGTAAAACGTAAGTATGAATCCGGGTCTACAGATTCAGTATATGTAACTCATCTTCAATCTGTTTGTGAAGTTCGACTACAGTTGAATTGTTAAATAAAATGTAGTCCGCCTGTGCAATACACTTCCCGATATTCTGTTTGTTA
>CAIXAQ010000283.1 GCA_903917425.1 uncultured Bacteroidales bacterium | reverse complement strand
GGATGAGGCGTCAGCACCGTGCCTTTAGGCAAAAACGCCAGCCAGGTGGGGTTATCGGATAAAATATTCAGCGCATCGGCATCTATAACAAGAGGCACAGTAGCTTCCTGGATTAAGTGTTTTAACAAGGGGGCTGTATTTTTCCCCGTTCCCAGTCCCGGTCCAACCCCAATAGCCGAGTATAGATCAAGCTTAGGCAATTGTGTGCATTCAATATCGTCGGCATCAACTGAAACCATTGCTTCGGGCACCGCCGTTTGAATTATCTGGTAACCACAACCCGGCACATGCGCTGTGACGAGTCCTGCACCAGAATGCAAACAGGATTTACTCATCAGCACCGAGGCACCGATTTTTCCTTTGCTGCCGCCAATCAGTAAGGCATGTCCGAAGGTGCCCTTATGCGAAAAACGGGCACGGGGTTTCAATAAACCCTTTGCATCTTCATATTCAACCAGGTGATTTTTGCAGGCTTCACTTTTGATAAAATCGGGGTGAAGCCCGATGGGTAAAACATGGCAATCGCCTGTAAAGTATTCATTTTCAGGAAAAAGGAATGCGAGTTTCGGAAACTGGAAACTCAGGGTATAATCGGCTTTTATTATTGCATCCTTTGCTGTATTGGCGGGCTTACCGGCATACAAGCCCGAAGGAATATCGATGGAAATTTTGATGCCATTACTCTTATTTATCATTTCAACGATTTCCCTGTACTCTCCTTCCAGTGGTTTTGACAAGCCGGAACCAAACAGGGAATCAACAATGAAGTGGTTTTCAGTTAATATTGCAGTGCGAAAAGATTGATATGATTTTATTTCTATTCCCTGGTTTTCTGCTCGTTTCAGGTTTATTGAAAAATCTTCGGAGTACTTTGTAGGTAAATCAGGAATATATACAACGATCGGAACCAGTTTTTCGTGAAGCAGGCGTGCAATTGCCAGGCCATCGCCTCCATTATTTCCCGGACCACAAAAGACGAACACGCTTTTATTGCTCATGTCAGTGAAATTGTTCATCCAATCTGCACAGGCATTAGCGGCCCGTTCCATCAGATCTATGGACGAAACAGGTTCATTCTGAATGGTATATTCGTCAGCCCGTCTGACCTGCTCCGGGGAAAATATTTTTATCATAAAGCATAAAATTCTGCCCAAAGTTACGAAAGCAATGGTTTGAAGAGGCAGATTCTTTTCTGATTCAGTGATAAACGGGAAATGCAAAATTGCTGTTCCGGCTATCTTATCCGTAAACTCATTCGTTGTACCTTTGCAATCGTTAGGTTATTAGTAAATAGTTAATCGAAAATAGTTAATCGAAAATAGTTAATCGTTAGTGGGAAATCGTAAATCCGCAATCGTAAATCGTAAATCGTAAATCGTAAATCCGCAATCCGCAATCAACAATCCGCATTCCGCAATCTAAAACCCCTCCTATGCCCCGTCGCCAATTGCCTTTTTTTGAAAATGTTACCATTCTTGATGCCGGAGCCGAAGGCAAAGCTGTGGCACGTGTAAATGACCTTGTTGTTTTTGTTCCCTTTTGCGTGCCGGGCGATGTGGTTGATATTCAGGTAATTTCGAAGAGAAAGAGTTACTGTGAAGGGAAAGCTGTAAAATTTCATCATTACAGCGAATTAAGGGTAGAGCCTTTTTGCGAACACTTCGGAACCTGTGGCGGGTGCCGCTGGCAAAACCTTTCGTATGAGCAGCAACTGAAATACAAACAAAAGCAGATTGACGATCATTTTACACGTATCGGCAAATTCAGTTTCCCTGCAATACTGCCAATTCTGGCTTCGCCACTCGAAACCGGGTACAGGAATAAACTGGAATATACATTTTCCGACCGAAGATGGCTGAATGCTGACGACATGGCTTTGCCCGACGATCAGCGGCAGTCCAATGGCCTGGGTTTTCATATTCCAACACTTTTCGATCGAGTACTCGATATAAAACATTGTTATCATCAGCCGGAACCTTCCAATGCAATTCGCCTGGCTGTGCGCGATTTTACTTTACAAAAAGGCTGGAGTTTCTACAATCCGCGCAGCCACGAAGGATTTATGCGCAACCTGCTTATCAGGAATACCCTTACCGACGATTGGATGGTCATCGTGGTTTTTGCTTACGATGCCAAGGAAGAGATCACCCAGTTAATGACTTTCATAGCCGAAAGTTTCCTACAGATCACTTCGTTGATTTATGTGGTAAACACCAAGCAAAACGATGTTATTACCGACCAGGAAATGCTGATCTGGAAAGGCGAGCCTTTTATTACCGAGTCGATGGATGCACCCGTGGAAGGAGGGAAAAAACTACAATTCAGAATCGGGCCGGTTTCATTTTACCAGACTAACCCTCTGCAAGCGTATTACTTATATAAAACAGCTTTTGAACTTGCCGATTTTAAGGGTGATGAACTTGTTTACGATTTGTATTGCGGCACAGGAACCATCACCAATTTTGTGGCTCCTTATGTTAAAAAGGCAGTAGGAGTGGAGTATGTTCCGTCAGCTATTGATGATGCACATACTAATTCGGAATTAAACCTGATAGATAATACCGTCTTTTTTGCCGGCGACCTGGCCAAAGTTTTGAATGTGGAATTCGTTCAGCAAAATGGCCGCCCGGATGTAATTATTACCGATCCACCCCGTTCCGGAATGCACGAGAACGTGGTAAAACAGATACTTCAGATCGAACCGCAAAAGGTAGTTTATGTAAGTTGCAATACGGCTACACAGGCCCGCGATATTGCCCTGATGATTGAAAAATATGAGGTTACAGCCGTGCAGCCTGTCGATATGTTTCCACACACCCACCATGTTGAAAATGTAGTTTTACTTACAAGAAGGAAATAGTGGCGGTATAATTCAGGATTAATTTCTTCACTTCCGCAATATTGGGTTTTGTGGCATCAATGGTAATTTTTGCTTTTTTGTAAAAAACCAAACGACTTTCCAGGTGCTGTGAAAGATTCTGCAACGAATGTTTCCCTTTCATTTGCTGAAAAAGAGGTCTTTTCCTGGATAAAGGTTTTATCCTGGACAGGAGTAAATCGGGAGTTGCTTCCAGGTATATGGTCAGGCCGTTTTGGTTCATAAAATCCATACTGCCGAAATAGCAAGGAGTTCCCCCTCCGGTAGAAATGATGATATCAGTGGCTAGTGAAATATCTTTCAACAATTTATGTTCCAGTTCCCTGAATGCGGGTTCACCATATTTGGCAAAAAAGTCGGGAATGCTGATCTTGTATTTTATCTCGAATTCAGCATCCAGGTCAACCCACGAAAATCCCATCACTTTAGCAAGATCACTCCCCAGAGTGCTTTTGCCGCTGCCCATATATCCAACCAGGTAGATTTTCATCTTGCAAAGTTAATTCTCTTTGCGAATTATAAACATTAGTCTGAGGCTTTTGATGTTTTACACTAATTTTGGAAACGCAATAAACCCTGCTGTTTTCAGATTGAGATAGATACATTCAACAATAATTAGCTATTAAACTATCAACAGGTTCCCAATGATATCCAAACCTCATAAAATATTAAAGGAGTATTGGGGATTCGATTCGTTTCGGCCTCTCCAGGAGGATATTATCAATTCCGTATTGCAGGGAAACGACACGCTGGCTTTGTTGCCGACAGGTGGTGGGAAATCAATTTGTTTCCAGGTTCCGGCTTTGTGTAAAGATGGCCTATGCCTTGTTGTTACGCCACTTATTGCATTGATGACCGACCAGGTCGAGAGCCTGAAGAAGCATGGAATCGTGGCAGTTGAAATGCATTCGGGCATGCACCCCCGCGAAATTGAAATGGCCTTCGAGAAATGTGCCGATGGCAGGGCAAAATTCCTGTACCTGTCGCCTGAGCGCCTCGAAACAAGGAAATTCAGGGAAATGCTTCGGGGAATAAATGTTACGCTGATTGCCGTCGACGAAGCGCACTGTATATCGCAGTGGGGTTACGATTTCCGCCCACCTTACCTGAGAATTGCCGATGTAAAAGATATTTTTCCTGATGTACCAATTCTCGCTCTGACAGCTACTGCCGTGCCTCGGGTAGTTGATGATATTCAACTTAAACTTGAATTTCGGAAAAAGAATGTATTCAGCAAAAGCTTTGTCCGTTCAAACCTGGCATATGTGGTTTCGAGAGAAGATGATAAAATAAAAAAACTGCTCAGGATTTGCAATGGAGTGAAGGGTTGTGGGATTATTTATGTCAGGAACCGCCGTCTTACCAAGGAAATTGCCGAATTATTAACCTTTAATGGTATACCTGCCAATTTTTACCATGCAGGACTTGAACCTGCCATCCGGGTTGCACGGCAGCACGATTGGATGCAGAACCGCACCCGTATCATAGTGGCAACCAATGCTTTCGGAATGGGAATTGATAAGCCCGATGTCCGCCTGGTGATTCACCTCGATCTGCCGGATACCCTCGAAGCCTATTACCAGGAAGCCGGCAGGGTAGGGCGCGATGGTGAAAAATCGTATGCAGTAATGTTATTTAATAATCACGATATTGTCAATAGCCGCCATCATTTGGAATTGGCATGGCCCGAGCCCGAAACAATCAGGCAGGTGTACCAGGCATTGGGTAATTTCCTGCAACTTCCGGTTGGTGCAGGCAAGGATGTTTCCTTCGATTTCGACTTCGAGAAATTCAGTGGTTCGTATAATATGAAACCGGTTACCGTTTTCAGCGCACTGAAAATTCTCGAACGCGACGGCTACATCACGCTCAACGATGCCTGGGACAGCCCTTCCCGCATCTTTTTTATTTGTTCAAAGGAGGACTTGTACCGGTATCAGCTCGAGAACGGGGAAGCCGACAAAATCCTGCGAATTGTACTGCGCTCTTACAGCGGGGTTTTCACCGATTTTACCCGCATCAGCGAAAACGAAATTGCACGTAGGTCAGGAATAGATTCACCAAAAGTGAAAGAAATACTTTTAAAAATGCAGAAAAGGGGACTTCTCGAATACCTGCCATCTAAAAACACTCCTCAACTGATATTCAACACTGAGCGTTTGAATCACGAGGATATATCCCTTTCGAAAACCTTTTATTCGGAACGAAAAAAAGAAGCTTTTTCGATGCTGGAGAGTACAATCCGTTATGCTACATCCGAAACAGAATGCCGCAGCCGTATGCTTGTGTCCTATTTTGGCGAAAAAACTCCGGTGAATTGCGAAGTATGTGATGTTTGCCTGAAACGAAGAAGAAATGCTTTAAACCAGGCACAACTTAAAGAAATTGAAGAAATGATCTGCAGTTTTTTAACCGAAGGAGCGCATACAATTACTGCGATTGTGAGCAAACTGGCACGATTTAAAGAGAACGATGTGCTGGCCGTTTTACGATGGCTGATTGAAGAAGGTCAGGTTCAGAGCGAAGGTGAAACAGTCAGGATACTGTGACGGGTTCTTTTTGCCAGTCTTGCATTTCTTATGAGCGGAACAGGATTATAAGTTGTAAATTTGTACTCTTTTAGAATGACTTACAATCAATGATTTATTGCATTTTCAGGATACATCGAATCAGGGATAGTGTAAGATCGGTATTTTATGAGTAGAAAATGAAATTCAGATTCATATACATATTAATTTTTTTATGCTCACTTGCAAATAACAAGGCTGTTTTTGCTGAAGGATCAACCCAGCTTGTTCCTGTTTCGAAACGGCCGGATGCAAGCGGAGGTTTGTATTTGTCACATTTCAACGATCCGGCGCAGCAAAATTCTTATTCCAAATTCGGACAGTTAAATGCCGACACTTCCTATCGGCTTATGTTTACCGTTAATTCGTTAAACGAAAAAGTGTATTTTGGTCTCAACTGTGTGGATGTAACTTCTGCCAATCAATCAACTTATCTATATTATATAAGGAAGCCTAACGGAGCACTTCTAGGCCCGTATCCCTTCCCGATTACAGGAAACAACGGTTACATAGCGAGTTATACAAAGGCTGATTACGGTCCGAATACCATCAACCCCTCCGGCTATGTTCCAATCACGGTTGATCCGGTCAGCATGGGTGGGATTGGAAATTATTCGATTGAGTTTACTTTTCCTTCCACTGAACAGAGTATGATTATACAATATTTTGATATCACTGTTGCAGAGCCTTCAGGAAGCACATACCAGGCTATCCCGGGAAGGGTTTGGTCTCGGTCGTGGCAGGTAAATATCGATTTCAGTACACGAAGTTTTTATGGGAGCTTTTACATATATTCTGATGAGCACATTATTACAAAGTTTGAAGCGGATGCCATGAAAACTGGCACGTTCAGCATTTATAGCAATAAAACAGGTTGCGGTAATACCGGGAATTGGGTTAATGACAGAAAATCAGTGAGTTACAGAGTCGATGCCTTGCCGAAATATAAAATATTCATCAATGAACCGGATGCCATTTATCCCATAGGGGAACTCGGGAAGATTTTAAGTGCCACTCAACAATTGCCTGCAAGCTGCGATGGATCAGTCATTTTTAACGTGGTTGTCGATAAACCCGGTATGATAACTCTTAGATTGGATTGTCCGCCATTGGGCTCTGATGCAGGTGAAGATATAACTTTCAACAGGGACGTAATTGCAAATGTGAATAACCAGATAAACTGGAATGGCAGTAATAACTTTGGAGATACAATCGGCAATGGCAGGAATATTATTGTGGACATTGATTACCTCAACAGCCTTACCAATCTTCCGCTGTATGACGTTGAAGGCAACGATAAAGGATTTAAAGTCGATGTGGTTAGTCCCGCGCCAAACCCAATGCCACCTGACGGAACAAAACTGAAGATATTTTGGGATGATACAAATTTATCAACCTGGGGTGGATACAATAATTCTACAAACGGTTGTCTTTATCCGGCAAATCCGCCTGCGGTTACAGGATGTCACAACTGGACATTTGCGTCATCAAATGGGGGTGCCTCTGCCAATCTTGGGAATTGGCATACCGTAAATTCCTGGTGGTATTATTTGTCACAAGGCACTGTGCCAATTTCGGTTGTGATTAACCGTAACCCCGGCGATGCACTGGCAATTACAGGACCGGGGCAGGTTTGCCAGGGCCAGAGTGCTACTTATACCGTGCCTGCTATTCCTTCGGCTACAGGGTATGTTTGGACACTGCCCGGCGGATCAACACAAAATACATCCACTAACCAGATTACACTGATATTCCCTGTGGTGGTTACCGGGAATTTATCGGTTCATGGAACAAATGCACAATGCGATCCGGGTGCTGAATCTCCCTTGAAAAGCATTGAAGTTTTTGCAACCCCAACCCCGACCTTATCCGGAAACGGAAATGTTTGTTTTGGAAGTACCGGGAATATTTACACGACGCAACCAGATATGACTAACTATATTTGGACTGTTTCGGCAGGCGGAACGGTAACTGGCGGCGGCACTACAAGCAGTAATACCGTTACAGTTACCTGGACAACAACCGGTTCGAAGACAGTGAGTGTAAAATACAGCGGACCTCCTCCGTTGAATTGTACAAATGGAATTTCGGCCGTTTTTAATGTTTTGGTAAATCCAATACCTGTACCCGTAATTTCAGGTTCCTCAACAGCTTGCGTTAATTTACCCGGGAATGTCTATTCTACTGCAAATGGTATGACCGCCTATGTGTGGACTGTTCCTGCTGAGGGAATTATTACTGCAGGAGGTAATTCTACAAGCAATTCAGTTACTGTAACCTGGACTACAACGGGCGTAAAAACAATAAAAGTAAATTATACCAATGCTCTTGGTTGCACTGCCAGTTCTGCAGCCGAGTTTCAGGTAACGGTGAACGATGTTTCTGTTCCAACCCTGGCCGGACCATCAAGCGTTTGCTTAAATTCGACGGGGAATACGTACAAAACCGAAAGTGGTTTTGCAAATTATTCCTGGACAGTTTCATCAGGCGGAACAATCACAGCAGGAGGAACTGGTACCAGCGATTCAGTTACGGTTACCTGGACAACCATAGGTGTAAAAACAGTGAGTGTAAACTATTCCGGGCCAAACTCCTGTGCTGCCGGAACTCCTACAATTAAAAGCATTACGGTCAATCCTTTGCCAACACCCACTATTTCGGGGTCAGCGTCAGTCTGTGAAGGTGCTGCCGGAAATATTTATTCGACACAGGCCGGACAAGGTAATTATGTATGGTCAGTATCTGCGGGTGGCACCATCACTGCGGGTGGTACATCGACAAGTAATACAGTTACCGTCACCTGGACTGCTTCCGGTTCAAAAACAGTGAGTGTTAATTATACTAACGTAAATGGATGCG
>CAIXAQ010000282.1 GCA_903917425.1 uncultured Bacteroidales bacterium | reverse complement strand
GTTTTTTACGGCATACTATTTCATTAATGAATTATAAACCAATCTCGTTTAGTTAACAGAAAATACTGAAAACTTAACCGCAGAGAGCCGCAAAGTTTTGCGCAGAGTTTCTCAGAGAAAGCGAGTAAGTAAAGGCTCTGCGGTGCTTTGCGCCTCCTTTGCGAAACTCTGCGGTAAAAGAAATGAAACCGCAGAGTACCGCTGAGGTTTTTCGCAGAGAAACGCAGAGTTTTTCCTGTTTCTACTTTACTAAAATAAAGGTGACAAATATTTTGAACCACGTAATCACAGTAGAGCAGATAGATAGGGATATACAGGCGTTCAGGATACTATAAGATTTTCAAAATATGGTAACTGCCAGTAGAATGTAATCAGCAACTATGTGTTTTTCTATTGTGTCCTATTGCGTCTATTGTGGTTTTATTTTAAACTGGTAAAACAGATCTAAGTGAAACTTCAATAACAACTTCCTCAAAACAGGTGACAGGCAAAGTGGAATCTTCATTATAAACTTTTTCCTGTTAATACCCTACGGGCAATCTTTTGTCATTGGATTTTTCTTTATTGGGATTAATGCCCTACGGGCAAGGTTGTTGATCTGACGAACTAAATCCTCTATCAGTATATACCTGTGAAGAATAGTTTTCGCTATGTTGGAAATTTAACTCTATGTAAACTAAACGACTCAGACATATTATGTAAACTAAACGATATTGGTTAATATACAGATAATCAATTGTATATCTATTTAATTTTAGCATTTAGAAAGAAAAAGAAGCAGAATGTTGTGTAATTTGATAAACACTGATCGATAAATATTATAAATTAGCCGGGCCGTAGATGAAGCGTTTCTTTATTTCTGAAAAACAGATCCGGGGCGATCTGTTGAGAGGTAAATTGTTGCTTGCGGGCTTAAAAAAGAAGATCGGAAAAAATGAAAATCCTGATTTGTGATGACCATAAAATTGTAAGGGATGGCCTGAAACAATTACTGTTACAGCTTAAGGGTGTAGCTATAATAAAGGATGCCGGCAACGGTGATGAAGCAATAAGTTTACTTAAAGTTGAAACTTTTGATATTGTAATACTCGACATTTCATTGCCGGGCAGGAGCGGTCTTGAAATCCTTCAAACAATAAAAATAAAATGGCCATCCACTAATGTTCTGATGCTGAGCATGCATCCGCAGGAGCAATATGCCATTCGCGCGCTCAAACTGGGTGCATCGGGCTATCTTACCAAAGAAACCGCATCCGAGGAGTTATTGGTAGCGGTGCAAAAGGTGTCGGAAGGCGGGAGATATATTTCACATAGCCTTGCTGAAGATCTTGCCCTTCATCTGGCCAGCGATAAATACCATCAGAAACACGATGTTCTGTCGGCCCGCGAATTCGAAATCATGATCAAACTTGCAAAAGGGAAGTCGCTTCAGGAAATTGGGGATGAAATCTCTGTTTCTATTAAAACTGTAAGTACATACCGCACCCGCATTTTAGAGAAAATGGAATTGAGCAAAAATACAGATTTTACCAGGTATTGCTTTGAGAATAAATTGATTTAAACGCTTGTCACCTTTAAGTAAGTTATAAATGTTTGTTAAGTAATGGGTAATTTAATCACCACACAAATGCATCAATCCACCCTTTTTCGATCCGACTGTAGGATATATCCTACAGCACATCGAACCAATATCCTACAACCTATATTGCTTTAACACAATATATTTGTCCGGATAGAAAACTCAATAATAATAATGCCAAAAATCCTGATAGATTCGAATCACTTATCAAAACAGGAAAATGCCGGCGAACTTAAATTACTCCAAATAACATATATAACCTGGTTTTTAATAATTTTTTGCACATTAAGTAACTCTTTAAAATACATTGATTAAATAATTTTTCCCGAATTCTATCATAACTATTTTTTCTCATTATATCTCGGAATGGCAAAGAAAAACCTGTGCTAAAACGGTTTTATTTTTAACGTAACATGCTTTTATTTAAATATATATGAATATTTTAATCTGTGATGACCACAAAATCGTTCGCGATGGCCTCAGGCAAATTTTGAAGCAATTCAATGGGGTTGAACTGATTGGAGAAGCCGGTGATGGTAATGAGGCACTGTCTCAATTAAGCAACGGTAACTTCGATTTCGTATTGCTGGATATTTCTTTACCCGGCAGGAGTGGCCTGGAGGTTTTGCAGTTAATAAAAGCAAAGTGGCCATTAATTAATGTGCTGATGCTGAGCATGTACCCCCAGGAACAGTATGCAATTCGGGCGATTAAACTTGGGGCTTCCGGATACCTCTCGAAGGATTCGGCCTCGGCCGAATTGTTAGAGGCAGTAAAAAAAGTATCAGCAGGAGGGAAATATATTTCGCACGCGTTGGCCGAAAACCTGGCCTTTAACCTTGCAAGCGATAAATACCAGCAGAAACACGATATTCTTTCGGTTCGTGAATTTGAGATTTTAATAAAGCTGGCCAATGGGATGTCGCTGCAGGAAATAGGAAACGAACTTTTTATTTCGAGCAAAACTGTGAGCACCTACCGAAGCCGGATTATGGAAAAAATGGATCTGACCCGCAATACAGAACTTGCCAGGTATTGCCTCGAAAATAAATTGATCTGAACCCGCTTTCTTTATACGCGGGCCTGACAAACCAGCTGTTTTTTTACATCACCCTCTGTAACTCATAACTTATCAAAGAGGGATGCATACCTTCAGGGCAAATAATTTATCGAAATTATTGAGTCCACTCCGAAAAGTCCCAAATGCTGATTTTTAACCCTTTTCACCCCCTGCCCCCAAGGGGGAAGTGTTAAAAATCAGCATTTTACAAAGCCAACTTTTAGTGATCTATAGTTAAAATGATTTATCAGAGTGGACTCAATTATTAGATAACTTATTTGGGCTCTAATGCTGGTTTAGTGGGTAAAATTATATTGCCGGAAGTCCGAAGTTTCCTTCACAGCTTCTTTAATTATGGGAAAGAGGATCTTTTCTGGCTAGTTACTTTTCTTCAATTAGCTTCCTGTTAGTAGGAATAAACATCAAATTAGCACTTTCTTCAATCTTCCGTCTTCGGACTCCCGGCTTCTGGCTCTTTGTAAACCAATTCCATTCAATTCGTTAGAGTCAATTATTTAATACAAGGAAATTAATTGCTGCAACAATGATGAATCGACCGATCCTTCTGTAAGATTAACCCTACAATACATCGAATCATAATCCTACAAATCATTTTATTTTATCACAATATATTTGTCCGGCTTTAATATTTAAAAAACATATCTCCTGAAATTTTAATCTGGTCGGGTCAAATATCGGGGTTTAACCACAAATTAAATGGAGTTTGCCATTTTAGGGTCAGAAGCCAGAAGCCGGAAGGCCGAAGTCTTTGCATAATTGATATTACTATCTGCTGATGAGAAACAGTTATAAATAAACTAATTGTTATTCAATCAGATAGATGAAAAGTTGAGAATATTTTTGCAGGTAAGTACCGACTCCCGTTTTCTGATTTCCGTCTCTGCTTTTACCCGCTTGATAATAACAAGACCGCGAATGGAAACCAAAAAGGAAGGCGAATGGCCTGAATAGCTGTGCTTACATGAGATAAAAGAAGTTCTCAGTCTTACTGCAAACTTTTGATGTCTGCCATTCTCAATTTACCCTATAAACCAGGAGCAGTACCAAAAATAATTACATATTTAATTTTTATGAATAAAGCCATAAAGCCCGAAACAGAAGTACTTCGCCAAAAGGCAGATGCCAAAATAAGAACTTTGACCTTTCAGAGAACCCGTGGTGTTGACTCGCCTTTTAGTCGCGAATCTATGGCATCGGAAGATGAAATGTTAAAGTTGATCCTCGAATTGGGAGTATACCTGGTAGAACTGGAAAAGCAAAACGAAGAGCTGCAGTTAGCCAACGAATTGTCAGAACAGGCAAAAAACAAATATGCCGAGTTGTATGATTTTGCATCATGCGGCTACCTGTCGGTGGCCCGAAGCGGAATTATTACGGAATTGAATTTTGTTGCAGCCAGGATGCTGGGCAAGGAGCGTTCGCGCCTTATAAACAACACTTTTTCGCTTTGTCTTTCGGTTGAAACACGCCCTGTTTTTTTCTCTTTTCTCAACAATATATTTACAAACAGAACCAGGCAAACCTGTGAGGTGAGAATTACTATAAAAGGGAGTCCTTCAATTTATGTAAGTATGGATGGCATTGCCAGCCCTAACGGTGAAACTTGCTTTTTGACGCTGCTTGATATAAGCGGGCAAAGGTTGACGGAAGAAGCACTTGCTGAAAGTATTGAGACATTCGCCCTTATTTTGGAACTCTCACCCATTTATACTTTCATAAAGGAAGTTACTCCAATGGAAGGCCGTATGTTGCGAGCCAGTCAAAATTATGTTGAAATGATTGGTATCCGCGGTTCAGATATGGTTGGCAAAACAATGCACGAACTATTCCCGCCTGCTTTAGCCGCAAAAATTGTTGCCGACGACTGGGCCGTAGTTTCACAAGGCAAGGCCGCCCAATTTGATGAGGAATTGAATGGGCGTAGTTATACCACTATTAAATATCCGATTTCATGGCGAGGTAAAAACCTTCTGGCCGGGTATACAATTGATATTACTGATCGCAAGCACGCGGAACTGGCGATGAAAGCAGAGCTTGAGAGGTTAAAAAGCATAAATAGAATATTAGAATTTAACACTGAAACAGTTGATGAAATATTAAATTTTGCCTTTGAACAGGCAATTCTGCTAACAAACAGCAAAATCGGATATCTTTATCTTTATGAGGAACAAACACTGGAATTTACATTATTCTGCCGGCTGGAAGAAGGAATGAATGAAGGCTCGGCGAAGGAACTAAAAACCAAAATCAGCCTGCACGAAACGGGAATATGGGGAGAGGCTGTACGACAAAAGAAGCCAATCATAATTAATGATTTTAATGTCCCTCACTTATTAAAAAAAAGGTATCCACGCGGTCAGTCACATTTGGATAAATTTCTTACCATTCCGGTACAATTTGATGCTAAAATAGTTGCAGTCATAGTGGTTGGCAATAAAGATGCCGATTATGAAGAAGCAGATGTTTTGCATCTGACCCTGCTGGCGGAAAGTGCCTGGACAAGTATACAAAGAAAAGGCCTAAGCGAAATACAGGAAAAACAAAACGAAGAACTACAGCAGCTAAATGCTACCAAGGACAAATTCCTCTCAATCATTGCCCACGACCTTAAAAGCCCTTTCAACGCTATATTAGGCTTCAGCGAAATTTTGGTACAACAGATGAAGGCAAAGGATTACGAAAGTATCGAAGAGTATGCTGGAATTATAAATGAGTCAGCAAAGCGGGCCGTGAGTATGCAGACAGATTTGCTGGTCTGGGCCCGAACACAGTCAGGCAGAATGGAATTCAAACCCGAGGATATCGAAATGGCGCAATTTATCAAAGATATTGCACTTTTATACTCGGATATTGCAAAGCAAAAGTCAATCAGTATTACAACAACTTTACCACATCTGATTCCTGCTTTTGCTTACAGACCGATGATTAGTGCCGTTTTGGGAAATCTCATTTCGAACGCTATTAAGTTTACTCCAGAAGGAGGGGAGATACGCATTTCGGCAGAGCAGAAACAGGAAGGGATAAACATTTCTGTGACCGACAACGGCATTGGAATACCTTCGGACAGTATCGGGAAATTATTCAGGATTGAAGAGGGTTTTTCGACCAAAGGCACCAATAACGAAGAAGGAACCGGACTCGGGTTGATACTATGCAAAGAATTTGTCGAAAAACATGGAGGTAAAATAGGGGTGGAAAGCGTGCAGGGAAAAGGCTCCGTATTTTATATCACCCTGCCTCATCGTACTATACAGGAACCAATACCTGATTCCCATTGCGAATGCAAAGGATAAAAATAAGGACTTAGATGCAAAACTTAAAATTCTGTAGCTAATCAGTTTGTCTAAAGTAATGAAAAACAAATATATGCCACAGATTTCACAGATTTCGGCTAATTCTTATTTTGAGGTGCTAATAATAAAATGCCCCCCCCCGTTTTAATACCTTCACTGTTTCGTTTACATACAATATATTCTCTTACTTTTTGCTTGAACAAAAAGTAACAAAAATTCAAGGCTTTATAAAAATACGATGCGTTTCTATGTCGGAGGTATCTCCTCGCAATACAAGGCATGACAGATGG
>CAIXAQ010000281.1 GCA_903917425.1 uncultured Bacteroidales bacterium | reverse complement strand
GCCTGCGATTGAATTGACTGATAAAGAAATTGAAAAGATTTTCTGATATGCTAACCTACTTCGGTGCCAGATGACACCCTGCTGGCAAGCAAGTTTCGGTGTAAAACACCCTGAGGATGAGCAAGTTTCGGTGTCAGACACCCTGCGGGCTAGCCAGTTTCGGTGTCAGACACCCTGCGGGTGTGCAGACACCTATAAAAGTGCCCTCAGTTTCTTGTACCCTTCGGCACTAGCCCGGAGCTTGGCTCCACATTTTAATGTAATCATATGAGTATCTTTAGTATAAGGGTCTATGGCAGCTATCTGTGCTAAATTGATTATAGAGCCCCGGTGAATCCTGACGAAATTATTTGCGGGCAGATGTTCCTCGAAGAATTTCATGGTTTTTTCCTTAAGGTGGTTACCCAATTCGGAATAGATCATGACATAATCATCTGCTGATTCAATATACCATATTCTGTCAACCTGAATAACCGTTACTTTTGATCCGAGACGGGTTACCACACGATCGAGGGTTCCGCGGGATTCCTGTATATTCTCTTTCAGGGTATCAAGTGCATTCTCTGGCAGTGATTTTTCCTGCCTGATGCGATACAGCGCTTTTTGAACGGCACTTTCAAATCTTTCCTTCGAGAAAGGCTTCAGGAGGTAATCAACGGCATTCATTTCAAATGCTTTAATGGCAAACTGATCGTATGCAGTTGTAAATATTATTGCCGGACTGTAATCAAGCACTTCCAGCAATTCGAATCCGTCAAGTTTTGGCATTTGGATATCAAGAAATATCAGGTCTGGCTTATGTGTCTGTATCTGCCTGAGTGCCTCAAAACCGTCACTACATTCGGCAACGATTTTCAATGTTTCAAAATCAGATGCATACCTTCTCACTATTTCGCGAGCCAGGGATTCATCGTCAACAATCAGAGTATTTACTGTTTGCATTGACTTGGGTATTTAATTATTAGACTGTTATTCAGACTGATAACGAGTAAAAATTAATAGTTAACTGATCTTTTGCGGCACAGGTATCTGAAGCCTCACCTCAAACACTTCATTCGAAGAATTGCATGTAAATAAATCATTGCGGCCGTAAATTGCTGCCATGCGCTTTTTAACATTGTTCAGTCCTGTGCCGGTACCTTTTCGCGGAACTGCATCGGGATCAAAATTATTGCTTATTGCTATTGTCAGATATGACTCATTGCATTCAGCTTTCAGAGATATGGTACATGCAGTAAGCATAGTATTTACACCATGCTTCACGGCGTTTTCGAGTAATGGTTGCAGAATCATAGCAGGCAGTGTTATATTTCCACAGACTTTATCAATTTGCTTTTTAATGATCATCCTATCGGAAAATCGCACTTTCTCAATGTCGAGATACAAGCCTGAGTGGTATAATTCGTCGTCCAGGGTATTAACGGTATCGGAACCAAGAGTCAGTGAATGACGCATAAACTCGGATAGTTTGATAATCATATCCTGGGCCGCCTGTGGATTTGAGATCGTTAATGCACTGACTGAATTTAAGCTGTTAAAAAGAAAGTGGGGCTTTATCTGGGAGCGCAGCATATTGAGTTCGGCATCGCGAAGCATGGCTGAAAGGGTAGTTTCGTGTTCGGCCTGTTCCTGCATTTCTTCGAAACTTAAAATGAGGAAATCAACTGATATGAGAAGAAAGTAGATGAGAACTCCCGTCAGAACCTTTACTATCATTGCAACTGCCAGGAAGTTCATAAATACATCGTTGTTTCCAAACAACACCCTCAGAATTGAATAGGTCCCCAACTGCCAGATCAATATAGTAAAAACGCAACTGCCGAGATAATAAGCCAGATTTTTCACAAAGCCGTTTATCTGTTTTCCCGAAAAACGAACCATATACCATAACCCGATCCCAAGAAGCCCAAATACCACGTTCGATATAATGCTATCCGCCAGGGAGGTTAGCAGTTCCTGACCATACACTCCATATGACAATGCAAATTGGATGACTGAGACAGCCATCCAAAATGCGATAAAATAAATCCAAAGGTTACGGGTTAAAAATGGTTTGTCCAATGGGGTTAGGTGTTAGGTTTTGGGGTTTAGGGGATGGAAATGTTGGATGTTTGATGGCGGATGGCGGATGTTGAATAACGGGATTTGTATGTTTAATGTTAAATTATTGATGTTTAGAATCAGACATTGTACATTGCACATCCGACATCGCACATCGTACATCATAGATCCGATTTAAAAGCTTTTCACTTCCCCACCCCCAAAGATAGTAACTCCTTTAACAATAAGCGTCTTGTTGTAGTCAACTTGTGAAGAGATGCGTTTATCGACATATCCGCCAAAGATATTAAAAACTTCAACTTTTACATTCCAGTCGGATGGTACTACTAATCCCGATCCACCAAATATAGATACAACTTCTATCATCGGCCTGTCGCCGGGAGCAATATTGCAGTGAGTCAGATCCACCTTTGAGCCTCCAAACATGGCAACCATGCGTCCACCTTTAAAGGTCGGAGTAACCACTTTACGTTCGCCACCTCCGAAAATGGCTATGTCTTCGAAAAAATCTTCACTTCCCACTGAATGATTGAACATAGGTTGTTTGAACATCCCTTTTTCGAAACGTGACGGGCCGAATATCATCTTGAGTCCAACCAGTATAATCAGCGCCGGAAAAAATAATTGCCAGGTGCTGAAAGGCATATGATAAAAATTAACCAGCAGAAAAAAGCCACCTATACCTATTAATATAACACCCGACCAGATCGACTGCCGCCAGAAAATATTAACGACTCCAATCGCTATCAGCAGCATCTCCCAGGAAAAAAGAATGCGGCTCACGGTTTCGTTGAGCAACCCGGTATTACGGGCAAGCAATAAAAGGCCTGCACCAATAACCACTATTCCCAGCCCGGCAGCTTTCCCGGTTATGCCTTTAGCATTTACATCTTTTGATTCGATGTTTTCGTTTTTGTTGAAATTGTATTCCATGGCTATAATTATTAAGTGTTGGTTTAATGAGACAAAAGTACGAGTACAATTCTAAGTGCGAAAGAGGAAATCGGTGAATGACGGAATTTTACGGGGGAACGGGGTTGGGGAAGGCGGTGAGGAGAAAAAGTGAAAGGAGAAAGGGCGACAGGGCGACAGGGCGACAGAGCGACAGAGCGACAGAGCGAGGAGCAAGGAGCGACAAGGCAAAGAAGTGAAATAAATACATTGCAAAAAAGGGCGTACCTTTGTCGTTCAATCTAATCACAAAGCAATATGGCAGCAATAGGGCGGTTCAATGTATTAAAAGTTTTACGGGAAACCGGGAGCGGTTATTTTCTTGATGGCGAAGAACTTGGAGACATTTTACTCCCGGGAAACAACGTACCGTCGGCCCTGGCCGTTGACGACCAGATTGAAGTTTTTATCTATTTTGATTCGGAAGACCGTATAATTGCCACAACCGATGATCCCTATTGTGAAGTGGGTGAATTTGCCCTGCTGGAAGTGGTTGAAGTAAATGCAGTCGGTGCCTTTTTAAATTGGGGATTACAGAAAGATCTATTAGTACCCTTCCGGGAGCAGAAAGTAAAAATGGAGCCCGGTAGCTGGCATTCAGTATATGTTTACCTTGATGAGCAAACGAACCGGATTGCGGCATCAGCCAAAGTAGATAAATTCCTGGGTAAAGAACCAGCATCTTTTAAGCCCGGCGATAAAGTTGAGCTTTTTATTTATGGCCCGTGCCCGTTAGGGTACAATGCCATAATAAACAACACTCACTGGGGAATGCTATATAGTGGAGAAGTTTTTCAGCCTTTGAACAGGGGGGAGCATATTACCGGATATATAAGTAAGGTGCGGGAAGATGGGAAAATTGACTTAAATCTTTATCCTGCCGGGTATAAAAAAGCAAGTACTTCCTCGGAATTAATAGTGGAATACCTGAAAAGGAAAAACGGATTTCTTCCATTGACCGATAAGAGTCCTGCTGACGAAATTTATGAAACCTTTGGTATAAGCAAGAAAAATTTTAAAATGGCAGTCGGAAGTTTGTATAAAAACAGGGTGATAGAGATTGGTGAGAATGGGATCAGGTTGATTGAGGATACGGGGATTTAAAGCGGTTTTAGTTTTTCATTCAATGGTCATTCGGTTGTCATTCAATGGTCATTCGGTTGTCATTCAGTTGTTATTCAGTTGTCATTCAGTTGTCATTCAATGGTCATTTGGTTGTCGTACGAGGGTCATTCTATAACCATTCAATAATTTTCCCGAAAAACTAACTATTTTCCATTTTCTATTTTCCTGACATTTCTCCTTTCTCAATCTTCATGTTAATAAAAATCTACATGCTGCATGGGCATAAATCTTAAATTTGCAATTCCTTAAAACAAACCCATCCATTGAGTCATAATATCCTGAACGAACTAAACGAATCGCAGCGTAAAGCAGTGGAATGCATTGACGGCCCCCTGATGGTAATTGCCGGAGCCGGCTCGGGTAAAACCCGCGTGCTTACCTATCGCGTCGCATACCTTATAAGTAAGGGCATCGATCCTTTTAATATACTTTGCCTTACGTTTACCAACAAAGCCGCCCGTGAAATGAAGGACCGGATTGTAAACATTGTTGGCGGTGAGGCCCGCAATGTTTGGATGGGAACTTTTCACTCGGTTTTTGCACGAATTCTGCGCATTGATGGTCATTTACTCGGTTATCCTCCTAATTTTACCATTTACGACAGCGACGACAGCAAAAGCCTGATCAGGAATATTGTTAAGGAATTTGAACTCGATGTGAAGGAATATGCTGCCAATAATGTGCTTTCACGCATTTCGGCTGCCAAATCGAACCTGATAACGCCTGAGGATTACAACAATAACGCTGAAATCATGGAACAGGACCGGCAGGCACGTAAACCTGCAATCGGCCAGATTTACACACGTTACCAGGCACGGCTTTTCAAATCGGGTGCAATGGACTTTGATGATCTTTTGTTTAATACCAACGTTTTGCTGCGCGATCATGCCGAAATTTTATATAAATACCAGGATAAATTCCGGTACATCCTGGTCGATGAATACCAGGATACCAACTTTTCGCAATATATCATCGTTAAGAAACTGGCTTCGCGTTTTCTTAATATTTGTGTTGTCGGCGACGACGCGCAAAGCATCTATGCATTCCGCGGTGCCAATATTCAGAATATCTTAAATTTTCGGAACGATTACCCTGAATACAAGCTCTTTAAGCTGGAACAAAACTACCGCTCAACACAAAACATTGTAAACGCTGCTAATAGTATAATTGCCAACAACAAGGATCAGATCCAGAAAGAAGTATGGACCGACAATGAAATCGGGCAACCGATAAAAATTATCAAAGCGTCGAGCGACACCGAAGAGGGAACTTTGGTTGCCAATAATATCTTTGAAATTAAAATGAACGAGCAGATGCGTAATGATGCTTTTGCCGTGCTTTACCGCACCAATGCTCAATCGCGGTCAATTGAAGAAGCTTTGCGGCGTTTAAATATTCCTTATAGAATTTATGGAGGCTTGTCCTTTTACAGCCGCAAAGAAATCAAGGATTTACTGGCTTATTTCAGGCTTGCCGTTAACCCGCTTGATGAGGAAGCTCTGAGGCGAATCATCAATTATCCACATCGTGGAATTGGCGAAACCACCATGCAAAAGATCACCATCCTGGCCTCACAAGGCAACCTTCCCTTATGGGAAATTCTGGTTAATCACACTTCGTATCAATTGGGATTAGGCGGAAAAGCTACGACAGCTATCAGCAATTTCACCACCATGATATTATCCTTCGGAGTGCAGGTGCAATCGAGGAATGCGTTTGAACTGGCCGAGTCTATTGCCAAAACATCGGGTGTTATCAAGGATATCGACGAAGATAAAACTATTGAAGGCCAGGCCCGGATGGACAACATCGAAGCTTTACTGAATGCTGTTCAGGAGTTTACCGAACGGGAACCCGCCGCCGGAGAAGAAGCAGGAGAAGTTCGCCACCTTGACCTTTTTATGCAGGAAGTTTCGCTGCTTACCGATCAGGATACCAATGATAAGGAAGATACGGATCGCGTTTCGCTCATGACCATTCATCAGGCGAAAGGGCTTGAATTCCCGTATGTATTTGTTGCCGGGCTCGAGGAGAACCTTTTCCCATCTTTCATGGCTATCAATTCCAGGGCCGACCTCGAAGAGGAACGAAGGTTATTTTATGTAGCTATTACCCGGGCCGAAAAACGTGCTACCATTTCCTATGCCGAAAGCAGGTATAAATGGGGCCAGCTTACCTTGTCGGAACAAAGCCGGTTTATTGATGAAATCGACGAAAGGTACATTGAGCGTCCTGTGCGTGCCAAATGGAACCGCCTTGGCGAAGATCTGAAAACTACACAAGTAAAAATATCCTATTCCCCAAAGCCGGCTCAAACGCCTCAAAATCAGGCACCCAAACAAAATCCGCCTATTGGAGACAATTATAAAAAAGTAGGCAGTTACCAAAAAGATTCACCCGATACCCCCCAGCAAACGGTTGGTAGTGATGACTACGAAAAAATACAGGAAGGAATGACCGTTGAACATACCACTTTCGGTAAAGGCCAGGTTCAAAGTGTTGAAGGCTCAGGGCCAAACCGAAAGGCAACGGTGGTTTTTGAGAGTGTTGGGCAGAAACAATTGCTACTCAGGTTCGCAAAGTTGCGTTTTTAGTGAATTCTGATCAGGCTATAAATCTGCCTGGAAATTCGTTGTTTTTTTTTAGTTTTATCCGGGCCTTCTGATTGAAATCGAGTTACATTTGCTCCCAAAAATTTCCTTGTATGCTCTTCAATCCTATGACCTGCTTGATTTTAATGTGTTGAAAAAATATTTTTAAT
>CAIXAQ010000280.1 GCA_903917425.1 uncultured Bacteroidales bacterium | reverse complement strand
TCTCTGGCTTTTAATCAAATGCACCAGAATTTATTTATGCTAAGTACCACGGCTGCCATTGCTCCCAATACACAGTGGAAGCTTGCTGATTATCACCTGCTTCCGTCAAAAAGCAGTCAGTGGTCAGCAGGGGTGTTCCGCACCCTGGCCGAATGGGGATTGGAAGCATCAGCAGAGCTGTTTTACAAGCAGACCCGGAATTTTCCGGAATTTAAGGATGGAGCCGATTTTCTGAACAATCCCCTGGTGGAGACCTCCGTTTTGCAAGGAAACCAAAAGGCCTGGGGTATCGAATTATTCATCAAACGCTCCGCCCGAAAGTTGGAAGGTTGGATCGCCTACACATATTCACGCTCGATGATAAAAGTGGATGGAGGTGAGGATTGGAGCCAGATAAACGGAGGTGAAGCCTATCCAGCCAACTTCGATATACCGCACGTAGCCAATGTGGTGCTTAATTACCACATTACCCGAAGAATCACATTCGCAACCATTATCACCTATCAAACCGGTAAACCGGTTACCTACCCTGTGTCAGTATATTATGTTAACGGCTTACCGGTACTCGATTATTCAAAGCGCAATGCCTACCGCATCCCCGACTATTTCAGGACTGACTTCTCCGTTACAATTGAGGGAAACCTGAAAAAGCAGAAATTCATGCACAGTTCCTATATTTTTAGCCTGTATAACGCCACGGGAAGGGACAATCCATATTCGGTTTATTACAAAACGGAAGATGGCGTTATTCGCAGTTACCAGTATTCGGTTATTGCAGTACCTGTTTTTATGGCTACGTGGTTATTCAAACTCGGGAATTATGCTACGGAATAAATTCTCTCTTTTGTGTGTGCTGCTTTTTATTATTCAAACTTCCTGCATTAAACGGTTTGACCCTGAAATTCAGAGTACGGATGCAGTTAAGTTTGTGGTAACCGGGCAAGTGAACAAAGGAGATGAAATTCAACGTGTTAACATCTCCACTTCTTCGCCGGTCAGTAATCCGAAACTTTATCCTGTGGCAGGCTGCAACGTGAAAATAATTGACGACAAAGGCAATTTATATTTGGCTGACGATATGCTGAATGGAAACTACCAGATATTTATACCTCAGAGTGAACTTTCGGTCGGTTCGTCATTTAAGGTGGATATTTTTGTGCCTGGAGGCGTAAATCTGGTTTCAGATTTCGATCAGATACACGATGGCCCTGATATAGATACGGTTTACTATCAGGTCGAACAATTGCCTGCCGAAAAACCCTCAACCGAGCTCGATGGCATACGCTTTTGTCTTGACCTGGATGCAACAGCTTTCACAACCCGATATTTCAGGTGGGAAGCCACCGAAACCTGGCAATATAAAGCGAAACTGGCAAGTTCCGTGTCGGGCGTTAAGGTTTGCTGGTCGACTGCCCCGATAAAGAGCATCTACTTAGTGTCCACCAAAAATCTTACGCAGAACAAATACACCCGGTTTCCTCTTCACTTTGTCGATAATATATCCTCACCCAGGTTATCTTTCGGATATAGTCTTCTGGTAAGACAGTACGCAATGAGCGAAGCATCTTATAATTACTGGCAAAAAATACAGGAAAACAGCACGGAACAAGGTGGTTTGTACGAAAAACAACCACTAGCGATCAAAGGAAATATTCGGAATATTTCTGATCCCGATCAGATCGTTCTCGGTTTTTTTAGCGCAAATACGGTAAAATCGAAACGCATTTTCGTGCAAAGTGTTCAAGGACTTCCTGTTCTGTATGTTGATTGTGAGCCCGAAGCTGATCCAAGGGTTAAACCTGACCCCAGGTGTTTTAATTGCTTGTTGTCAGGGGGAACCAATATTAAACCTGCATTTTGGCCTTTTTGAAATGGAAAACTACCTACAAAGCTGAACATGATGTCTTTAAATAAAATTACATCAGCTGCCATCATACAAGTACATAAATTGATTTAAATTGAAGCATCTAAATAAAATCTTATTCATAATTACGCTGCTGTTAGTTGTGCTTGCTTCCTGCATTAAACGATACGATCCTGAAATAGAAAGCAAGGATGCTGTAAAGTTTGTTGTAACTGGCCAGGTTAACAGGGGTGATGATATTCAGCGTGTTAACGTATCAACTACATCCCCGGTAAGTATGTCGAGATACATCGCTGTTACAGGTTGCACTGTTAAAATAATGGATGACAAGGGTAATTCATATCCTGCAACTGATAAACAGGATGGAAATTACGAAGTGGCAATCCCGCAAACCAACCTTACAATCGGAACCTCGTTTAAAGTTGATATTCTGTTACCTGGAGGTGTGAATATAGTTTCCGGTTTCGATCAGATTCACGATGGTCCTGAAGTGGATTCAGTTTATTATTTATTGGATACTATACCCTCCAACAACCCATATATTGCCACCAGGGGAATACAGTTTTATACCGATCTGGATGCACAAAACATTGATAGCCGTTATTTTAGGTGGGAAGCAACCGAATCGTGGGAATATCATGCCGTTTATCCTATCGAATGGTGGTACGATGGCACGCTTCATCATGTATTGCCACCCGATCATTCGCGACAGGTATGCTGGAAAACGGCTTTGGTGAATAATGTTTTCACCCTGACCACGAAAAATATGTCTCAGAACAAGTATAACTTTTTCCCACTTCATTTTGTCGATAACGTTTCTTCTTCCCGCCTGGTGTATGGCTATAGCCTGTTGCTCAGGCAGTATGCTATAAGTGAAGCAGCTTTCGATTACTGGGAAAAGCTACGCGTCAACAGCAACGAACAAGGAGGTTTATACGAAAAACAACCTTTGGTAATCAGAGGGAATATGCATAACAATACCAATCCGGGGCAGGAAATACTTGGATTTTTCGGTGCTGCTACCGTTACTTCAAAACGTATTTTTATTAATAGTGTTGAAAACCTTGCTTCCGAATATGACCCGGGTTGCGGGATCGAGTCTGAAGAACCCCGGAGAACCGGGTTAAAAGGAATTCCTCCTTCGTTTTATCCTGCTTACCTGTATGCAACCCCAAATTATTTTGCAATGATAATTCTAGATAGTTATTGCTACGATTGTCGCACCGCCGGGGGCGATACTGTAAAACCCACTTTTTGGCCACATAAATAAGTGGAATCGGTTAATTTTTGAAAGTTCAAAAGGCTGAAGCCAGAAAAAGGATGGAATTGGTAACTTGCTATTTCACCCTGCCAGAAAGGAAATTATTGGGAATAAAGTAGTTATCCATCTGTGGCAGGCGTAAATATATTCATTGAAGAAATTCCGCATAACTTCCCACTTCCGTCCCCTGTCTTCCGGGGCATTTTCGACCAACCTTCCATAGTAACGGTTGAACCTGTCTTTCAGCTATTATTATTTATTTTTTCGGGGCAGATGCAGTGTGCGAGATTGATCATGATATCATTTTCGATTGGTGCTATAATCCAGTCATGGCTATCTCATTTTTTTATTAAAACGCTGGAGAATTTCACTTTGACGTTTGCTTTTTTTGAAAAAAATCTATATTTTTGTTAATCGGGCTTTGATTGAAATAGTATCTGTTAGTTTGCAAGCAGTGAAATATTTACAATCTGGTAGCACGGCACTTTTTATAGCCACATAACAACAACACCAGCTTTGGACTATGTCAGAAAGCATTCAATCCCAGATAAATATGTTGAAACTGGAAAGCTGTTTTTTCTGGCTCCGGAGCTTGTGAATCTTAAAATGATTCCCGGGAGCCTTTAGTTTGCAATACCATTTTTTGCTTGAAATCAAATATCAAACGAGGTGAAAAGCGACGATTTTCGAAAACTCACAATTTTCAGGCAGGTAGAACTGCTTTTAGCAGGTGGCAATCATGTGATGAGCCGGATTTACCTTTTCTATACCATACACCTTTTTACGCTTTCGGACTTTTATGCCGAAATATGGTACAGGCAGGCCGATAACAAAATAGAACGGGTCATCCTGCTTGAATTGACGGATGTGCTCGATATTTATGCTAACCAGATAGGCCTGAGTGATATCAGTGGAAGTATTGGGGTAAAAGAATAGGATACTTTTTAGAAAGACAGGGCGAGGGGTGAAGGGGTGACAGGGCGAAGGGCCACATGTGAAAAAAATTTCATTCCGGTTTTTAATTTAAATCGGCATTCCAGTACACATCCCACATCCTACATCATACATCCCACATCATACATCCCACATCATACATCCCACATCCCACATCAATCAAACCTCCTAACCTTTCTTACTTATCGTATCAAGCCTTGGCAAATCGAGTAGCGATATGGATTTGTTGCTGATATCAATAATTCCGTCGTCTTTAAAATCCTTCAAAATCCGGATTACGCTTTCTGTCGACATGCTTGTAAGTTCGCTCAGGTCGCTGCGTGTAAGGGGCAAATCGAAAGTTTCGGACTTAAAAATCTTGCGCGATAGACAAAGTAAAATATCGGCCAACCGGCCATGCAATTGTTTTTGTGTGAGGCTGAAAAAGCGACCATACGACTGCGATGTGCTCTCATTCAGTATGTTAATTACCCTGTATGCAAACTGAGGGTTTTGCTTTAGCAGCTGCTTAAATATCTGAATATCAATTAACCGAACCACAGTTTCAGTATAAGTGGAAATGCTGTACAGGAAGGTATTATTGCCTTCGTAAAGCGACTGCAGACCCATCAGGTTTTTCTGCGGGGTAATTGTCAGGATTAAATCTTTGGGATTCCCTTCCAGGTAAACTTTTACCAGTCCTTTTTCGAGGTACATAATGTGCGAAGCAAAAGAACCCTGTTTGCAAACCATCTCACCTTTCTTGTAGTTAACCAGCACCGATTGGGTGTTTACCAACTCCCTTTCTTCTTCGGTTAACAGGTCGAAGCACGAAAGCTCGTAAACAAATGACACACAAGTATCGAGATCGGTATAAGGCATAAGAGCAGATTTTATTTCGGGATAAAAGTACACTTTAAATTCATATTTTTATGATCTGCGTCATGTTTTTATTGATGAAACTCAGTTTTTTTGCCATTGCAACCAATATAAAAGTTTTCATTACTGCACCGGATTGGGAATAGCTTTGTGAACTGAATAACAATGCAAAAATCACTTAATCAACCTATAACAAATTCACAAACCAAAAAATCAAAAAAAAAATTATGAAAAAGCTGATCAGATTTGCAATCGCTCTCGCGTTCGTGCCCGTGCTGTTTTTATCTTCATGTAAGGAAGATGCACCCGATGCTGTAAATGCGTATGTTACATTAAAATCCTACATGGTTACCAACAATCTCGATTTGCCGGCATTGGCTACATCTTGGATTGTCGACCCAAAATCGACCGGTATGGGCGGTATAGTCGACTCGGTTAATGGAACCTTGCCAGGATACACTATTTTCGACCTTCGCTCAGCATCTGATTTTGCTGCCGGCCATATAAAGGATGCAACCAACGTCGTATTGAAAGATATTATTACTAAAGTTACCACAACAGCAGTAGCAAAAGATGCCAAAATCCTGGTGGTTTGTTATACAGGTCAGACCGCAGGGCAGGCTGTGATGGCTTTACGCCTTCTGGGCTGGAAGAACGCAGTAGTTTTAAAATGGGGCATGGCCGGCTGGAATGCTACATACAAAGGTCCCTGGGTATCTAACTCAGGAGTTGAAGTTGCCGCCAACGGTGACAAAGCAGTTGGCAGCCCGAATTGGGTAACAACAGCAGCTCCGGCTAACGGTGTTTTTGACGAACCAGTGTGGACATCAACTTCTACAGATGGTGCCACCATACTGGCAGAGCGCGTTCAGGCAGTTCTTAATGCCGGATTTACACCAGCTATTGGTGACGATGTTCTGGCAAATACTGCGACTTATAAGATTGTTAACTACTGGGTCAATGCTGATTATTTAGCTTTGGGACATTTTTCAGGAGCATTCAATGTACCTACAATTGCCCTGGCCGGCGACCTGGTTAAAGCCTTCGATCCTGCATCAACAGAACTTGTATATTGCTATACCGGTCAAACCTCAAGTATCGCAACATTCTGGCTTAACGTATTGGGATACAACACAAAAAGCATTTCTTTCGGAGCTAATCATATGGTTTACTCTCCTATGAAAACTGCGAAAAAATCTGTTTACCCGGGAGCTAAAAACTGGGCCGTTGTGCCTAACTAATCGGATCTTTTATTTTTTACCTGAAGGGGAAGGATCTGTGGATTCTTCCCCTTTATAAAAACCAACCGGATGAAAAAAACTTTTTCAATACTAATAATTTTCACTTTGTTTTCATTTGTACAAGCAAATGCACAAGGTTGTATGGAGCCTGCGTCGGCTTCGGGCGGGGTTTCCGTTATTGGGTATATTCAGCCTGAATATAAGATTGCATTTAATGGCGAAAATGCGGATGGCTCATCAAAAAATGATATGGGATTTTATTTCCGCAGGGCACGCCTGGGCGTCACAGGAAATATTCCTTACGATTTCTCGTATTATGTAATGGCTGAATTCAGCTCATTTCAGAATGGTCCTTACCTGCTTGATGCTTTTGTAACTTACAATCGTTTTAAACCCTGGTTTAAAATTTCGATGGGACAATTTAAAAAACCTTTCGGCCTTGAGCTTGGAGCAACGGGATGCCAGGATTTATACACCATTAACCGTTCGAAAGTAGTGAACGAACTCACTTCTCCGGACCGGGACCTGGGAATAATGATGAGTGGAAGTACCGGGACAAAGAAATTTTTCGGTCTCGAAAAGGAGAATATTTTATCCTATACATTGTCGATCACCAACGGAACCGGTAGAAATGTATACGATATCGATCGCGCCAAAGATTTTATCGGCCGGCTGGTAATAGCTCCCTTCGACTGGATCAGCGTAGGCGGAAGCTACCAATTTGGCAAGCAGAAAAATGCAGATCCAACCATCACAAAAATGGATGAACGCATGCGTTATGGCGGCGATATCACCTTGAAGAAATACAATTTCATACTTCAGGGCGAATATATTTATGGCGGCGATAACGGATCCAAACTTATTGGTGGTGGATGCGGTGCTACTCCCGAACTTGTAGCAGGCAATTTTAAGAGCAATGGTTACTTTGCACAACTTATGTACAACACCAAATGGAAACTGATGCCGCTTGTAAAATACGAGACATACGATCCGGATATGGATAAGGAAGACTTTGATCATACCGCTTACCGCCAATCGGCAATGACATTCGGGTTGAATTATTATCCAAACGACTGGGTGCGGTTACAGTTCAACTACATATCTAATATCGAAGGCAGTTCTTCGACTGACATTGTTAACTATAACGAAGTACCTAACGACATGTTCCTAATGCAAATACAGGTTAAACTGAATTAAGGCAGAGTCATAACGGTTAACTTTTATAAATAAAAAGCAAAAATAAAAAAAATGAGAAGAATAGTATTAAGCCTGGTAGTATTGTTTACATGCCTATACGCTGGTGCTCAGGTTTCCATATCTGCAAAGGACTTCGCATCGGAGCTTAAAACCAATAAAGCAATGGTGGTTATCGACGTGCAAGCCACAGATGTGTATGCCAAACAGCATATACAGGGAGCCATCAATATTCCGCACAAGAGCCTTTACAAGACGGGGCCGGTAGAAGGACAGTTTTTGTCAACCGAGGAATTGGCATCTGTTTTCGGTAAAAAAGGAGTGAGCAACACCTCGAAAATTATAGTATACGACGATGGTTCGCAAAAATACAACAGCCGTGTTTGGTGGGTGCTGAAGTACCTGGGTGCAACCGATGTAACTTTACTTCATAAAGAAGCGGGGCAAATGGAAGCCGCACGTGTACCTATGACCGCAACGTCAGTTACGCTGAAAGCAACTGCGTATACCCCAACAATCAATCCGGCAATGGACATTGATATGGCATCCGTAAAAGCATTAAGTACTAATACGAATGCGCTTTTACTTGATGTTCGCGAGC
>CAIXAQ010000279.1 GCA_903917425.1 uncultured Bacteroidales bacterium | reverse complement strand
TAAAAGTGAAAATTCCCCAAAGGCCGCCCTGATCCATGATGCGCTTGTGATGGGTATCAGGGATTATTTCTCAAAAATGGGATTTACCAAAGCCATCCTTGGACTGTCGGGTGGAATTGATTCAGCGGTCACACTTGCGTTAGCAGCCGAAGCTTTAGGGAAAGACAACGTGTATGCGGTACTGCTGCCATCCGAATATTCTTCAGGTCATTCTGTTACAGATGCTGTCGCATTGGCCCGGAATTTAGGATGCAGATATGATGAGATCAGTATCGCAGATGGATATAACACCATTCTTATATCGCTGCAACCCTATTTTAAAGGACTTCCGTTTAACGTAGCCGAGGAAAATATCCAGGCACGCGTGCGAGCTGTACTCCTTATGGCATTAGCCAATAAATCAGGATATATTTTATTGAATACTTCTAATAAAAGCGAAGCTGCTGTTGGTTATGGCACTTTGTACGGCGATATGTGCGGAGGCATTTCGGTGCTCGGCGATGTTTATAAAACCGAAGTTTACGAACTTGCACATTACATTAACCGCCATAAAGAAATTATTCCCGTGAACAGCATAGTGAAACCACCATCGGCTGAGCTGCGCCCGGATCAGAAGGACAGCGATTCGCTTCCCGAATACGACATACTCGACAGGATATTGTATAATTATATTGAATTGCGCCAAAGCCCTGCCGACCTGATCGCATCCGGTTTTGACGAAACTGTTGTAAAACGTGTATTACGCATGGTGAATATGAATGAGTGGAAACGGCATCAGTCACCACCTATTCTGAGAGTTTCGCCCAAAGCTTTCGGGCAGGGACGCAGGATGCCGATTGTGGGGAGGTATCTGGCATAGCGCTAAGAGAATCAGGTTTTTCCGGCTAAAATATTGCTTGCTTTTCGCTCTCAGATTCACTACATTTGAGGTAAAAATAATCGTTATGGTAAAACCTCTACAAGTATTGAACAATATGCTTTATCCGCACAGCGGTGAAAGCAGGGTTACTTATATCCTGAGCGGATCGCCCTCCGATTTCAATATTACGTACACGGCAAGCAGTGCCGGCACGGTTCAGGAACCTCATGTTACGAAAAGCTGGAAAAAATCGTTTACGGTCAAAGACGGCGAGTTTGTTTATTTTTCTGCACAGTCGAATACGCAGCATTCCAAAATCCATGTGAAAATACTGGTGGATGGCAAGGTATTCAAAAAGGCAGATGCCAAAGGTGATTATGCAATTGCTACAGCCGCGGGATGCGTTACCTGTAACAAAAAACAAAGGTAATTTTCGCAATCAAAGTTAAGTACACCCACTCTAATATACAAGACGTGGGTTTTTTGTCCTTCCTTTCTAACTGACTAATTTTCCGCGCACTATCACCTAAAAACTTTCCGAATCCGGGTGGCAGTGCTGCATTGGTTCAGATCAGTTTCAGTTGATACGCTGACTGAAACAGAACCGGTATTAAATATTGACCGCTTCTACCGATTTAATTTCCGGCAAGGCTTTTCTCATGGCGTCTTCCACTCCGTTTTTCAATGTCATGCGGCTGAACGGGCATGAGCCGCAAGCTCCCTGTAGTTCAACATTTACAACGTTATCCTCTGTAATTTCCACGAAACTGATATCACCCCCATCGGCTTGTAAATAAGGACGGATTTGTTCGATAACATTGCGGACTTTGGTTTCTAATTCTGATATTTGCTCCATTGTTATTGTTTGTTTATTGTTCTTATAAATAATATGAATGATTTATATGTTTTTATTCGTCATTCTTTAATTTCCACAACCTGGGTAGGCTCAAAATTAGCATTGCGGATGGCAATCTGCTGGGCAACTGATTCAGCTAATTGGCGGAATGCCTTCGAAACAGGAGACAAATCATCCAACATGGCAATCGGGCTTCCGCTATCACCTGACTCACAAATACTTTGCACAAGTGGTATTTGCCCGAGTAACGGGACATTGATCTCTTCAGCAAATCGTTTGCCTCCTTCTTTCCCGAAGATATAATACTTATTATCAGGCAGTTCGGCCGGAGTAAACCAGGCCATATTTTCAACAAGACCCAATACCGGTACTTTTACACTATCGGTAGTAAACATATTGTAAGCCTTACGTGCATCGGCGAGGGCCACTTCCTGCGGAGTGGTAACTATGGCTGCACCGGTAACAGGTACTGTTTGAACGAGGGTTAAATGTATATCCCCCGTTCCGGGAGGCATATCAATAACCAGGTAGTCGAGTTCGCCCCAGTCGCCACCCGTAAGCATTTGAGTGAAATAATTGGATGCCATGGGTCCGCGCCAGACTAACGCCTTATTCGGATCGACAAAAAATCCGATCGACAAGAGTTTAATTCCATATTTCTCAATGGGTTCCAGAATCGTTTTTCCATTCTCTTCACGGGCAGCGGGTCGTGCATCCACCAAATCGAACATAAGTGGAACCGAAGGACCGTAGATATCAGCATCTAACAAGCCCACTTTGGCACCGAGTTTCGACAACGAAACGGCGAGGTTAGCTGCAACGGTAGATTTGCCGACACCTCCTTTTCCTGAAACAATAGCAATAATATTTTTAACCCCTTTCAGCATAGAACCATCATTCATCTGGCGGGAAGTAGTTCGTGAGGATAATTCAACGTTCACTTCAGCATAAGGATCCACCCGCCCTTGTATGGCTTTTATACAGTCATTTTTCATTTTCTCCTTCATCGGGCAGGCCGGTGTGGTAAGCACCAGTTTGAAATTAACTTTGTTGCCGTCAATTTCAATATCCTCAATCATGCCCAATGATATCACATCTTTATGCAAATCGGGATCATGAACGAATTTTAATGCATTGATTACCTGATCTTTACTTATTGCCATTATATAATTCCTTATTTTTATTTAGAATGTGTAAAGATAATTTAATTAATGATATAGGGTCGGGAATAGAAAATATTTTCTCGACCTCAGACTGGAAAAGAAGATCATGAATGAATTATTCCGTTTTAGAATCGGATTCTGCACTCCAAAATATGGTGGCCAAAACAGTGTCTGCACACCCGTAGGGTGTCTGACACTTTAATAAAAGCAAAAACCCTTCTCCGGCGTCAGGAAACTCCGGAGAAAGGGCAATATTAAAAAGCTATGTAATTAAACTTTTACTCAGTTTAATTACCTGATAAACAACAACTCCCGATATTTAGGAAGTGGCCATTTCTCATTATCCACAATTAATTCTAGTTTATCGATATGGTAGCGAATTTCATCGAAATACGGGAAGATTTTTGTAGCATAGTCAATTGCCTTCTCACGTACGTCTTCGACAGTGTTGGCCAGTTTCCTGGCTTCTATCATCTCGCTTACCTTGTTCTCGATATTTTCTACATGTTCCGAAATCTCTTTTATCAGCTTTAACCTTCTTGAGGCAAGTTGGTTGTACTCTTCGGCATCGAAAAGGTTTTTTAGTCCTTGTGTACTGCTGATGAGCATAGCCTGGTATTCGATTACAGTTGGCAGGATATGATTCATTGCCAGATCGCTCAATACGCGGGCTTCAATCTGTATTTTCTTGGCATACAATTCATTACGAACCTCTGTCCGGGCCTCCATCTCAATGTCCGTGTAAACATTGGCACGTTTGAAAAGCTCGCGCGATTGAGGTGTCAGGTATGCATCGTAGATCAAAGGGACGATAGCTTCACAATCCAGGCCCCGTTTGGCAGCTTCGACCTTCCATTCATCACTGTACCCGTTGCCGTCATAGCGGATGGGCTTTGACTTCTTGATCAGTCTTCGAAGAACCTGTAAAATAGCTTCATCCTTTTTTACACCTTTTTCAATAATTACGTCTACTTCTGCTTTAAAATCAACCAATTGAACGGCTAATGCTGTATTAAGCGGTATCATGGCCGAAGCACAGTTTGCCGATGAGCCGACGGCACGGAATTCAAAACGGTTTCCGGTAAATGCAAAAGGAGAAGTACGGTTGCGGTCGGTATTATCCAGCAATATTTCAGGAATTTTACCTATATCAAGTTTAATGGCCGTCTTTTCTTCGGGCGACATTTTCTCATCTGTCACTCTTTGCTCAATTTCATCCAGCATTTTGGTTAATTGCTGTCCGAGAAAAGCCGAGATAATTGCAGGTGGAGCTTCATTAGCACCAAGGCGGTGCTGGTTTCCCGGTGACGCGATGGATGCTTTAAGTAACGCATTGTGCTTGTAAACGGCTACAAGTGTATTAATTAAAAACGTAAGAAACTGCAGGTTTAACCTTGGCGTTTTGCCCGGGGATAAAAGGTTTACTCCTGTATTGGTCGAAACTGACCAGTTGTTATGTTTTCCCGATCCATTAATCCCGGCGAACGGTTTCTCATGAAGCAACACTTTAAAATTATGACGACCGGCTACTTTACGCATAACCATCATTAGCAATAGATTATGATCGTTTGCCAGGTTGGTTTCCTCATAAACCGGGGCCAGTTCGTACTGGTTAGGAGCTACCTCATTATGGCGGGTTTTAATGGGTATTCCTAATTTATACGACTCATATTCAAGATCCTTCATGAAAGCCAATACACGGCTTGGGATCTGTCCAAAATACTGATCTTCAAGCTGCTGATTCTTAGCCGATGCATGCCCCATGAGTGTTCTTTCGGTTAAAACCAAATCGGGTCTTGCACTATAAACGGCTTCGTCAACCAGGAAATACTCCTGTTCCCAACCCAGGTTGCTATTCACCCGTGTAACATCTTTATCAAAATACTGGCAAACTTCAACAGCTGCCTTATCGAGGAAATGAAGTGCTTTTAACAGTGGCGTTTTATAATCCAGGGCCTCCCCGGTGTACGATATAAAAATAGTAGGAATAATAAGTGTGTCTTCCAGGACAAAGGCCGGCGATGATGGATCCCAGGCTGTATAACCGCGCGCTTCAAAGGTATTCCTTATACCTCCACTCGGAAAACTTGATGCATCCGGCTCCTGCTGCACTAAAAGCTCGCCCGAGAAAACTTCAATTGCAGTTCCCCGGCCGGTTGGCACCGTGAAGGTGTCGTGTTTTTCGGCAGTACTTTCGGTAAGTGGCTGAAACCAATGCGTATAATGCGTTGCCCCGAGGCTCATTGCCCAGCTTTTCATTCCCATAGCGATCTGGTCGGCTAATTTCATATCGATACGTTTACCAACGTCTATTGCGTCGATAACCGCTTTGTAAGCGTCTTTCGGAAGGTATTTTTCCATTTTAACCCTGTCAAAAACGCAGAGACCAAAATAATCAGAAATTTTCTCGCCGGACGTTTTAATTTCCACCGGTCTTCTCTTTAGAGCATCCTCTAATGCCTTGAATCGTAAAGTAGCCATAAAATAATATTTAGAATTTTTTTTGCAAAAGTATTATTTTTTTTTCATAGCCCCCTATTATTTTAATCTTCTTTGTGATATTTATATATATTATTTAACTATACCCC
>CAIXAQ010000278.1 GCA_903917425.1 uncultured Bacteroidales bacterium | reverse complement strand
GATTTATGGTAGAGCGTTTTACTATTACAGCATTTGACGGTTAAGATCTTCCACTTTGCTTTTTGAATTTTACTTTTTGAAATTTACTTTTTGAACTTATTTTCTCTTATCCCCTTTATTAAAATTCTCTTCTTTCCTTGTCATAGTTTTAATGAATTCAACTTTTCTAATCCGTAAGGCACTCCAGTCTTCGTCAATCGCAACCTGCCGCACAGTTTCGAGTTTGAGTTTCTTAAGTCCGTCCCAGCCTGTATCCCTGTTAAAATCACATTTATACTTTTTCGATGTGCCTTTGGGATAGCAAAACCAAAGAACAACGTCTCCTTTGAGTTTTGGAAATAGAGCGGAAATTATATCATCGGTTTCGTGCCGTTTTGTAACAAATACAAGAGCAAATTCTATTTCGGAAATCTCATTTTCGCTTTTAAAAATAGTTGCAGTCTCAGCCATTATATTCAGCTCAGTGTCAAATGATTTCGGCGGGTTTAGCACCAGTATTTGTTTGTGATCTTTATAATTAAGTTTTTTAAAAGTGGGCGTCATTTTGAATTCATTTTTGTACATCAATTCCAAGAATCCTGCATCCTAATTGTAATAACCTGGTATAATTGCCCGGAAAAATAAGGTGATGGTTGCCAAGCGGACTCTCCCTGAGCAATTTTACTTCATTTGCCATTAGTTTCACTTCAATTTGGGTTCGGCATGCGGTGGGCGATTTAGGCCGACCTGTAATATTTGCAGTAGCAATAAATGCTTTACTGAGCTTATTGTCGAAGCGGAAAATAGTTATTAAATCGCCTTTGAAATCGCCTTCTATGGCAGTACCTTGTCCTGTTTCGAAGTGCGTTTTTATCGAAAAATCCGAAACCAGTCCGGGAGAAATGGTGCAATGTGAAAACATGCAAACCTCTTCGGTTGCTTTGTTGATGTTTGCAATCCATGGAATAATTCCAGTCAGTTCTTTGCAGAGCATCATGCCTGTAATTGCAGTAATGTCGCCTTCGCAACCCGCTGGAATTCCTTCGTTATTGAGTCTCGCCAGCGGCAGACAGGCGGTAACGCAGTCTTTCTGAACCATAGGGAAACACTCGACCGTGATCGCATCCAGATTCTGTTTTTGGATCGTGTTCGTCAACAGTTCACTGACTTTTGCCGTTTCGGTAAGATCCATCTGCGTGAAACCAGAAAAAGAATTCAGAAACGGTTCTGAGGCTTTAAATTCTGAAAAATGAGCCAATTCATTCCAGGGAATTACATTTAACTTGATTCCGAGCTTATCCTCCAGTATATCTGCCGGAATTGCGGATGAAATAAGCCAGTCCGAAACCTGCCCGATTTGCCCGAGCTTTTTACCATGCAAATTCCCCAAAGCCTTTTTTACGATCAGAAAGTCGTTGAGGATTGCGGCAGTTCCGGCTTCTTCTTCATCCAGCAGCAGCGACGGGATATTTCTGTCGTTCAGATAAGCTTTAACTTCCGTCGCCGAAGCATATGCATTGTCGTGCTGCGACCCGATAAGCAAATAAAAATTGCCCGCCGAAACCTGTTTTGTTGCAGGTAGTTCAGAGCCTCCGCTAAGAAAAAACAGCACATCGGGATTGCTTTCGACAAGTGTATAATTTTCAGGCGAAACCAGGTTTTCAATCCGGGTAACCGCATTTTTAAAAACCGCATCCGGTGCGCCCTGGAATGCCAGGAGTTTTATATTTAGTTTTGACACTTTGATAGTTTTGATTTATATGATCCGTAATCGGTTGGCATGGTTGATTTTAAGGTAATTTTTATTCAAGTGAACAGTTAATGGCGATTGCTATTCCACAGCCCCATGATTCTTTGCAGTAGCTATCCAATGCTCAGCAAGTATTTCCGGGTTTGCCCCAATACCGCGGGCAAGATGCAATGCCACTCCCATTATTAAAACAGAAGCTTCATGGATTTCCTTGTTTGTCTGCAAGGTGCCAAATTTCTCCTGTGCTTTTATGCGGAGTAAATCATTATGCTTCCGGGCAAATAAAATTGGATCGTCCAAATCATCCGAGATTTCAGGAAGCATCAAACTATCTAGCCACTCCTGCCCTATCCTGTCAGCTAATTGTTCCGGAAGTTCATTGCCCATTTTTCGCCATATGGGTAATGTTTCCTTATCTCCGGATTCAGCCAGGCCGGTATCGAGGAGAAGTTCGAATGCTATATCTGCTAAATTCTGCATCAGTTCCAGATATTCATCCTGGGCCTTCTCGAACTTATCTGTTACCTGGCCTTTAAGATATTCACCTACAGTCAATTGCGGTAATCCGGTAACTTCGGGACATCCTTCCAGGCAAGGAAATTCATCCCCCAGGTACATATAGTGAACTTCTTCACTTTGTATCTGACGACCAAGCGGATATAAGCGGCAGGATAGTGGACGCCCCAGATGCACGCTACATCCAAAATTGCCGACATATTGGCTGCATGCAAGCAGTTCCTTCCACCCTACTTTTCCATCAAACCGTAATCGAATTCCGCCAAACTCACAATACAGATCACGAAATTCCCTGGGAGTAATTTTTTTCTCCCTGGCCAGGCAGACCAATTCCCATGGATTAAGCAGCACAAGTTTCCCATGACAGCAGGTTCCGGTTCTTGAGCAGGTGAGCGGCAATGTATCCTGAATACTGAGTTTGGTTGTTACCATCGATGTTATTGTATTTTTATAGTAGACTTAAACGCGATAAATTTAGATAAATAACAACAGTTTACACTTCTTATGACAATAAATGATGAGATTTTCTTTTATCAGTTTCATACTCTTTTTGATTTCACAAAAGGAAAGCAAATGAAAAATATCCCGGAAATTCTCTCTCGCCCGATTCATTATTTATCCTATGCTTGGAGAAAATGTCCGAGGTTATACTTTTTTTTCTATACGCTACAACGATTGGATAACCTCTGCTCCGGCAATTATTTCGGAATTAGTTATTCATGAAATTATCCTGTATCTGATTGTTATTCCACGTCATACGTATTGTGTAGCCCAAAATTAAATCAGTTTGCCTGAAATTCATGAAATTTAATCATCAAAGCCCAACAAATATAACAATTATACTGGTATCAGGAAAACCCGGATTGCATTTCAAAATCGCAAGAGGCCATCATAACACCAATACATCTGTTTGCGAAAACAAATAGTATCTTTGGCTGTAAATTACTTAAGAAAATACCGATATTTGATATAGAAATCCTTCACTATTAATGACAGACGGAACCCCAGGTAAAAAAGCTTTATGGTATCGGATACTCCGGGTTTTGCTCCGGGTTTTCCTTGTTATTTTAGCTTTTGTGCTAGCTCTTGTTATTGCGATCAATATCCCTTCGGTTCAAACCTTTGTGGCAGGGAAATTCATTAAGGCGCTCCGCGAAAAAACAGGTACCGAAATCAGCCTGGGTTCCATTAAAATAGCCGTTCCAAATACGATTACTATTAGTGATCTTTTCCTACTTGATAAAAATGCTGATACCATGCTGTACATGCATTCGCTGAGTGTGGATGTTTCGCTTTTTGCTCTTCTTAATAACCAGGTTTCGGTGAAAAGCCTGGCACTTGATAATGTGGTTGCCAATATTCACAGGAAAGATTCTACCGGAGTGTTTAACTTTCAGTTTCTTGTTGATTTGTTTGCACCGGATACAAGTGTAAAACCAGATTTGAACAAAAAACCCGGAAAACCCTGGCTGATTAGCGTGAATGATATCAGCCTCAAAAGTATACGTGCCACTTTTATCGATGCCTGCGGCGGAACTGACCTTCGTGTCAGTCTGGGCGATTTCGTTGCAACACTGAAAGATATCGATCTTAAGGAAAAGAAATTCAGAATTAAG
>CAIXAQ010000277.1 GCA_903917425.1 uncultured Bacteroidales bacterium | reverse complement strand
CAAAAGTTTATTGTGCAGATAGATTCGGCGGGTCATAAGTTTGTAAAACCGGTTACCAGAGCAGTGAAAGGAGTGAGCAGCACTTCATTTACAGCTAAAGAACTGAATGAAATTGTTTTTGGTTTCGGAGACGTAAAAGCACCATATACCTTGGAAATGAGGGTGGTTTCATCCTACGCCAACAACAATGAGCAGTACACTTCCAATTCAACGAATGTAGTTGTGACTCCTTATATAATTCCGATAACATTAACGTTGGCACCAACAGGTCCTCTGACCCTGGTTGTAGGTGATGCCATAAAAACCGCGGTTGTTTTCCATTGGAATGCCACAAAGTTCGGGAATGTACCACTCAATTATGCAGTACAGATTGATAAATCCGGCAGTACCTGGGCAACTCCGACCGTAATCAAGTATGGTGCTGCCCTGACTGGCAGCATAACAGTAAATGATCTGAATAATGCAGCAATTAATGCCGGTATTGCACCAACAGCAAGCGGCGACCTGGTTATCCGGGTAATTGCCTACCAGGGTGACAACTTTGCAAACCCGCTTTATTCGAACGTTAAAACCTTAACTGTTACCACTTACCTGGCCGTCATGACATGGTATATTCCAGGTGATTATGTTGTAGCCAGCTATCCGGGTACAACCATGAAAGATTGGGATCCTGCCACTTCACCACAGGTGAAGAGTACATCAGCTACTCCTACTAAACTGGAAGGTTACGTTTACATGGCAAATGCAACGAATCACTGGAAATTTGCCACAAAACCCAATTGGGATGGACCAAATTACGGTGCCGGTGCAACTGCCGGAACCTTGAATGCTACCGGGGGCGATATCAGTTCAACTGCCGGATACTACAAGCTAAACGCTGATGCAGCAACCTTGACATATACTGCCGTTGCAACAGCCTGGGGTGTTATAGGTGATGCTACTCCGCTAGGATGGAATGATGAAACTGCATTAACGTTTAATCCGTCAACACAAACCTGGACAGGCGGTATAACATTAACTGCCGCTAAATTCAAATTCAGGGCTAATCATTCCTGGGATTACAATTACGGCAGCACTGCCGCAAATTCTACCCTGGATTTTAATGGCAGTGATATCCCGGTTTCGCTTGCAGCTGATTATTTCTTTACACTGGATTTGAGCCATCCTAACGAGTATACTTATAGTGCTAACAGGTGGGGCTTGATTGGTGATGCCACACCAGGAGGCTGGAATTCAGATGAGAATATGACCTGGGATGCAACAAGTAAAGCCTTGAAAGTCACCCTTAATTTAACCGTTGGAAAAATTAAATTCAGGGCAAATGACGATTGGGCTCTAAACCTGGGCGGGGATATTGCTGCACTCACTGTGAATGGAGCTGATATATCAATTGCTGCTGCCGGAAACTATACAATAACATTGTATCTATCTGGAACACCAAATTGTACGATAGTTAAAAACTAAATTTTTGATTTTATAAGGGGCTGTTCCAATTTTGGGACAGCCCTTTTTATTTGAATCTCCGATATATGATTCAACTTTGAGGATTGAGGATTAAACCCGATTAGTACAATAGACGGATCAGATTCAAAAGTTGGGGAGTAAATAATTAAATTGAAGATTATTCGAAGTTTGTATTGGAGTATAATTTCATTTTTTCTTACTTTCTTATGCCTTGATGCAATAGAAAGTAACCAAGTTAAATCTGTTTTTGTTTTGTTATCACAAAAGGTACTTTTGCAAACTTGTTCAAGAATAAAATGACATTCTCAGTAAAACGAAATCTGACAGCCCTCTACCTGGTTAAAATTGCCAAGTGGATGAATCTTGTCATGCCTGTGATTGTATTATTTTACAAATCGAACGGGCTGACCATGAAGGACATCTTCCTTTTGCAGAGCGTTTATTCTCTCACTTTAATGACACTTGAAATTCCAACAGGCTACTTTGCCGACCGGGCCGGACGAAAAACCAGTATTCTGATAGGAGCAATACTCGGATTTGCAGGTTACCTGGCATACAGTTTTTCGTTTGGATTCTGGCAATTTGTAATAGCTGAAGTTATTCTTGGAGTTAGTCAGAGCCTGGTTTCCGGTGCTGATTCTGCCATGCTTTATGATACATTAGCCGCTTCGAAACAAAAAGACAGGTACACACAATTGGAAGGCAGAGTTACTTCAATCGGAAATTTCGGTGAAGCTTTTGCCGGTATAATAGGCGGATTACTGGCAGTTTCATCCTTGAGGACCCCGTTCTATGTGCAGACTTGTGTTGCACTGATTGCAGTACCTGCTGCTATTATGCTAGCGGAGCCACCTGGCAAATCAATCAAAATAAAGCCGCGCTTGGGTGAAATCCGTTCTATTATTTTTAGTGTGCTTCATGGCAATGTAAAACTCAAATGGAATACATTTTTCTCAGCCATTACAGGTGCTGCAACTCTTACCATGGCTTGGTTTGCACAACCTTTCTTCGGACAAATCAAAATACCTGTACCGATGTATGGAGTATTATGGGCCGTTTTGAACCTGGGTGTAGGGATAGCAGCAGTATATGCCTGGAGGTTTGAGAAAAAATTTGGTGCTTCACTTACCGTAATCGTGTTTACTTTAGCGATTTTCAGTTCATACATATTGTTGCCTTTTATGCCCGGATATACGGGACTTGCAATACTTTTGGTATTCTACCTGGCCCGTGGACTGGCCACTCCTACCCTGCGCAATTACATAAACATTATAACAACTTCAGAAGTCAGGGCCACAGTATTATCGGTCCGGAATTTTCTTATCCGGCTGATATTTGCCATCACCGGACCTTTATGGGGATGGATGACAGACAGATACAGTCTGAGAACAGCAATTATTTCTGCCGGCCTCATTTATGGTTTCTTTGCACTTATAAGCATGTATTTCTTCCTGAAGCATAGGACATATGAGCCTTACAAAACGGAGGATCAATAAGCAAGTATATAATTTCACATTTGATTTGAATATCAGATGTTAATTTCTACCTTTGCACCCCTTTACCACACAATGGAGAGATGCCAGAGTGGTCGATCGGGGCGGTCTCGAAAACCGTTGTACCCTTGCGGGTACCCAGGGTTCGAATCCCTGTCTCTCCGCTTAAACAAGTTGATTTTAAGAGCAAACCACTGAAAATGAGTACATTTCAGTGGTTTTTTCTTTGAGGTAAAAGCATGAAAGTGCATCAAAATGCAGCTATTTGGGTTGCTTAAAAGGTGGACTTTTTTGCAGATCAAAAAGTCCACCTTTTATAGCTATATTATTCTGATTTGCAGTACTTTGCGTCGCCATTTGTT
>CAIXAQ010000276.1 GCA_903917425.1 uncultured Bacteroidales bacterium | reverse complement strand
TGCAGGTTTTTAACCATTTTTGAAACAATAAAACAATTATCAATACAATCATTTGAATACCAAACAGTAACGATTTAATTAAAATCAATATATTGATAATCGCTTCTCAAAATATGCGACCATAAATGAATTTAAATACCAAACGCTTTATTTCCGGGATATTAATAGTCTCCTTTTTTGTTTACTCGATAGTCATTTATACTGTCGGAACACGTGTGGATAAGGGTGAAAAGTATGTGACCGAACAGGCAAAAAGAGGGAAACTGTTGTTTCAGAAAAAAAACTGCATAGCCTGCCACCAGCTATATGGATTAGGCGGCTTTATGGGACCGGACCTGACAAACGAAATTTCAGCTTTAGGGAAAGGACCAATGTTTGCAAAAGCATTTCTTATGGCCGGATCCGAACGAATGCCGAATTATTATCTTACAGAAACAGAGATTGAAGAACTTATTGCTTTTCTCACGTATGCTGATAAAACAGGTGTATCGCCTGTTAAAAAATTTGAAATAAACTATGATGGAACCGTTAACTGGAAAGGGAAAGATGAAATAGACACGATTAAATAATCTTCCTTTTGGATAATTATTTCTAATAATCGTGTCGTATTACATCTTACCAAAATTAAAATAAGAAATACCAAGATGAAAAGAGAGACTAGCATTTACTTTATATTATTCGCGATACTTTCCCTGTTGGGCGGAATTTTGTTTGGAATTCTTGGCGCATTTCAGTTTATTATTCCTAAGTTTCTCGAATGGATCCCGTTTATCAAGAGCCGCCCATTACATGTTTCGCTGGTTATTGCATGGATATTCCTGAGTGCAGTTGGTGGAATCTATTATTACCTGCCAAAATATTGCAACGTAAAACTGTATTCCAATAAACTGCAAAGTATTCATTTGTGGATATTTTTTATAACCGGTTTACTTGTGGTTGTTTCTTACCTGATGGGAAAATTCGGTGGCAGGGAATATTGGGAGTTCCCCCCTGTATTGGCCATTCCAATAATAATTTCCTGGATAATTTTCGGATTTAATTATTTCAAAACCGTTTTCACTAAAACTGAACCCTGGCCCGTTTATCTCTGGATGTGGGGTACCGGCATCTTCTTTTTCCTGTTTACTTACCTGGAATCCAATCTTTGGAATTTCTCCTATTTCAGGGATCATTTAATACGTGATATTACCGTACAATGGAAAGCGGGCGGTGCTATGGTGGGCTCATGGAATATGCTTATCTACGGCACAGCTATTTTTTTAATGGACCGAATTCAACGGGATGATAAGATTGCAAAATCAAGGCTTGCATTTATCATGTATTTCCTTGGCTTAACAAACCTGATATTTAACTGGGCCCATCATATCTATATCGTTCCCAATGCAATATGGGTTCGCTATATTGCATACGGAATCAGCATGACCGAACTGCTGATTTTAGGTAAACTGATCTGGAACTGGAAAAAAGACCTCTCCAAATCATTGCAGGATTTTCATCTTTTATCAGTACGCTTTATTGTAGCTTCGGATGTCTGGATAGTATTAAATCTCATGCTCTCCATCCTTTTATCCATACCTGCGATTAATATTTTCACACATGGCACGCACCTTACCGTGGCCCATGCCATGGGAAGCACCATCGGCATAAATACAATGATCTTAATTGCTTCCTGTTTATTTCTGATACCTGATGTCACTAATGTTCAGTTCAGTAAAAGGCAAAGTTTGTTTATTTCCATTGGATTCTGGGCGATGAATAGTATACTGCTTATTTTCTGGGTTGCGCTTATTTTGGCTGGATATCATAAAGGATATATGGTTGTTGAAGACAAGCTTACTTTCCAGGAAATAATGCTGAAGATAAGACCCTATTTAATGGTTGTAGCACTGACAGGAACCGCAATTTTTGCCGGCGTTTTGATGATTTTTGTTCCCGCCTTAGGGTTAATAAGTGATTATATCCGAAAACCAGTTTCTCAACAATTTAACAAAAGTGAATTTACGAATAACGAATAACGATCAACCATATTCCCCGCTGAGGAAACACAAAGAAACGCAAGGAAAATACTTTTGATATCTCTTTGCGAAAAAGCTCGACAGGCTCACTGCATCGCTCTGCGTAAAACATTGGGATTCAGTCCGGCTGGCTCACTGCATCACTCCGAGGTTATTTTCCGTTAATCTATTAACCCTGGCGTTATCTTTTACTTACGGCCAACTTCATCAGCCCAGTTGCCCCTGAAAATTATTTTCTGATCGTGTATATGAAAGATAAACTTTCCATATTGAACCGAAATACCTGCTGATGCGTTTACAATCCAACAATTATCAGGGATATTGAAGAAATTTTCGGAAGTAATGATCTTTTTGTCCAACTGGTCTTTTATCGAAACCGTTGCCTGTGGCCCTACTTCCCAGCCAAGATGGGTATTATAACTTAGCCTCAGATCATCCATGATTTTGAAATTTTCTTTGGTTTCAATTCTGGTTTTTATGCTGGCAATTTTACCTTCATTTAAATCATTTCCGGGAGTAACCTCAATGCTCAGTTTTGGCAATTCGAAAGCCGTTTTTGAAGCCAGGATATTAATAGATTCGTTCTTGATAAGTTTATTGTCTTTATCGTAAAATTCAACAGCCAGCTCCATATCTTCTATTCCAAGCGGGTCAACTGTTAATTGATCAGCAAAATAGCCTTCGCTGCTTATAATCTTAGAATAGATTACTTTATCATGAAATTTTACCGCCACTTTTTTTACATCCTTGTCGTTGTAAAGTTCCAAAGGAATAGCGGTTCCAATATAAATTGTATTGTTTTTGGGGCTGATAATCAGGCCTTTCATATAATCGCGCATGGCAAACCATACAGGGCGGGGCGAGCCATATTTATCATTCACATCGCTGTAACCCCAGAAACCAAACCATTCTTCCGGCTGATCCAGACCATGGCTGTTTTTATCGCCACCTTTCCACCAGCCATCGGCATAATAAAACGGGCACATCCCCACAGCGCCGGCATCAATAAGGTCGCGGTAATTCGCAATAAGCCCGTCACTTTGTTGTTTGAGGGTGTTGCCGCCATAACGGCCAAATCCTTTATGCGAAACCGAATAACCAAATTCGGTGGTTATAAAAGGTTTATTTAACCCGTTAAGTTCGTTTAAGCCTTTGATATAATCTTTAAAACCCATGGTAGCAGTCTGGGCCTCCGAATGATCATAACAATTGTAGGCATAAACATCAAAGTAACTTTCATTCATGTAATCGCTGATCATGGCATTTGCCGACAAGGTTACCGGAATTCCCGGTTGTTCTTTATGGATATTATCGATCAGGGTTTTCATCAGGTCCACAAAAGCTTTTCCGGTAACTTTATATATATGGTCAGTCTGAGGTTCATTGATAACCAGGTATGTAATAATACAATCGTATTTTTTTGCATAAGCCGTGACGGTTTTCACTTTTCCGACACACTCCCTAACAAATTCAGGGTCACCATAATTTCCGTCAGGATTAACTTCCAGTCCCATGATCAGTTTCAGGCCCGATTCCTGCACCAGTTTCAACTGGGCTTCCGAAAATTGGCTCCAGGTTCTGATGGTATTGTACCCGCCTTCTTTGATTGCTTTCAGATCGAACTTTAATAAATCCAGGTCGTCATTCCTCACACCCTCGTATGGGTGCTGTCCCGGACGGGCGCCAATTTCATACCCTATGGCTTTAATAAAAAACTTCTGCCCGTTAAGGTAGTACCAGTTATCCTTTAGCTCAATTTTAGTTTTCGATTGGGAATACACCGAAAAGACTGATAAAATCAGCTGGATAGCGATCAGTAATAATTTGTTGTTCATGACTTATGGATATATAAGTTAATTAAAAATTGAATTTCAGTAATTTGATAATGTGCATACTATTCCGGATCCGATATTTTCGTTATTACAAGAACTGGAAGTTAGAGCATCCGGTTTGTCATCCTTAAGCAAAAATACGGCGAAGCTCTGAATTCTGCAAGAGAGTTAAGCCCATAGTTGGGGAGTAAACTGCAAATTGCTGTTTTGAAGTTTCCAGTTTTTCGAAGGATTCATATCTAATTTATTTTTTTGTTCTTTTACCTTGATGTAAAAGAACCAAAAGATCAAGGCTTTATTGTGGAACCCCGGTTTGGCTCATAAGCACAATTTTCAGGGTGTAGGGCCCGGCCTGATAGAAATTTTACAACAGCTGTAACCGAAGGTAAAATGCGAAGACATGTGGTTAGAAAAACACAAGCTTCACGTGCTTTCCGGATGTTGTTCCCAAATTTTCAAGCCTTGTTTTGCGAGCCTTTACCGAGGCATACAGGTGTGTAAAATTTATATTAAGCCTTGATCTTTTCTTTGTTACTTTCTTTTACATCAAGGTAAAAGAAAGTAAGGCAAAACTAAAATTAATATTGCGAAAGAAATCTTGAATAATCGCCAATGTAATTAGAAGCTCCCCAACTTTTGAATCTGGCCCAATATATGAAACGTTTAAGGCATAACTTACCGATTGTATTAAGAAATCAAAAGTCGTTCATCGACAGAATTCCTGTATTCATCCGGCACTTACCGTTATCGGTAGAATAAGCTTTTTACATACTATGCGGTGATAGTATCTTTGCTTCGTTTTAATAACATACCTGAGTTTAATTTTAGTAAAAGCTTAACAATTCAACTGTAACTTTTTAAAATCATAACCGTAATAAGTACATAACAATTCAACCAATCTTAAAACCATCTCGAAAGAGCCAAAAGTTAAGAAACCATTCCAACCAAGGGCGCCTACGTGAACGTGGGCAACCACCCAATCCGTAAAGTGAGCAATAGAGTTTACTTTTTTAATGGCAAGCATCGGGCCTTCAAAAGTAGCCATACCATAAGCAG
>CAIXAQ010000275.1 GCA_903917425.1 uncultured Bacteroidales bacterium | reverse complement strand
TTATTTGGTGAAACCTTCAGCATTCTTGAGGAACAGGGAAACTGGCTGCTGATACGTATACACCTGGATGGATATTCAGGGTGGATTGACCGGAAACAATCCTCTAATGTAAAGCAGGATTTTATTGATCAGATAAGGCATAAATCCGGGCATTTCATCGCCGACAGAACAGGTATCTGTTTATGTAAAAATGATAACACTCAAATTACACTCACCAAAGGCAGCCACCTGCCATTACTGCATAAAGGCACTTTTCAACTTGGGAATCGCTATTATACCACGGGCAGCAAATCTAAGATTGTACCAAGGATATTTAAAGCTACAAGGGTTTCGCATATTGCTCTCGATTACCTCAACGTGCCCTATCTTTGGGGTGGCCGCAGCATGATGGGCGTCGACTGTTCCGGGCTTGTTCAGGTTGTGTTCCACATGTGTGGGAAAAATTTACCCCGTGATGCCGCGCAACAGGTAAAAGAAGGCTATGCACTTGATTTTGTTGACGAAGCTTTGCCTGGTGATCTCGCCTTTTTCGATAATCCTACGGGAGAAATAATCCATGTGGGAATCATCATAGGACCGGGAAAAATTCTGCATGCTTCAGGTCATGTAAAAATTGACAAGATTGACCATAATGGAATTTTTTGTATCGAGCAAGGCAAATATACTCACAGTCTGAGAATAATAAAACGTTTGTAAAACGGATGTTCCGGAGTGTTTTACCTGCCTAATTTCTTATTCCGGGCTGACAATCTGTTCCCAAAGTTGGCGGTTATCAGCATTAATACAGCTAATTGTCAGTTTTCGGGATTTAGCTGGTCCACTGAATTTGAGTCTACCAAAATTATGTTCCATTACTACGGTACCAGGAACCCTGTAAGTGTTTTTCCAGGATGCTCCCGATGTATTTGAACCCGATGTTAAAGCAGAAAAAGTGCAGTCGTAAATGCTTGGTTTTCCTTCCTTTTTCAGAACTGACATTTCAGTGAAATGCACGTCACCGGTGAGAAAGATTACATTTTTAATATTGTTATCCTGAATAAAACGGATAATTCGTTCGCGTTCCGCATTAAATCCATTTGCTGAATATAGCTCTTCAATTGCAGCATCGGATAGGAACTGACCACCTATAGCCACAATTTTAAACGTCGCTTTGCTGAAAGCCAGATTTTCGAGAAACCAATCGAGTTGCTTCGCGCCAATCATAGTCTTGTCTTCTTTACTGATTTCGTCAGCATCGCGGTACCAGCGGTTATCGAGAAGAAAAAAGTCGGCATCACCCCATTGAAATGAGGTAATTGCACCTTTTATGTCGCCGGTGCCATAGCTTGGATTGCCCCAAAAAAGGCGAAATGCATCCCATGTCTGATTTTTATTACAAAAAGATTTATTGCTATTATTGGGACCAAAATCGTGGTCATCCCAAATGGCGTAATTTTGTGTAGATGCAAAAAATTCTTGTAATTCGGGCAACGAGCGGGTATGATTGTATCGTTTAACAATACCTGCCCATGAATTCCAGTCCGGCTCACGCAGGTAAAGGTTATCGCCCAGCCACAGCATAAGATCCGCTTTTTGTTCTGCCATATGAGGAAATATTTTGTAATCGCTGCCATAGGGTTTCCCGGCCCGGTCATATTCCGGCTGGTTAATGTAAGCACAACTTCCGGTAAGCATGGTAAAATCGGGTGGATCTGCACGCCATCTCCAGATTGGCGAAGTTCTGAATTCCGTTGGATAAGGCAAAGCAACCAATTTGTTATTAATATAAAGTTTATAACTATAACGAACTCCGGGTTCCACTGCATCAGCAATCAGCCTGGCTGTAAATGCTTCCTCTTTATTGGTTCTAACGGTATTTGTTTGCCTGGTTCCCCCGGGATTTACTAGGTCAGTATATACGGCATAAACATCAGCTTCGGAAGTTGTCTGCACCCATATCATGGATTCCCGCATATCGGAATACCCCAACATTGGGCCTGATTGAAGCAACGGATTAGTAACAGGCTGAGCCGAAGATAACAGAGGCAGAAAAGCACAAGAAACAAACAAACAAATTGTCGGTATCATTTTCATTTTACAGGTTTTAGCATATTAATAACTTGCTGAAGACTACCATCCGTTTCGGCAGGTTTGATTCCCAAAAGGTAAGCAAGCAGTGAGTAAATATTGGTATTCTGAAAGGAAGGTTGAATATAATTCACTTTAAAGGCGGGGCCAGCTGCATAAAAAATGGCATGCATATCCGTATTCCGGGTATCATATCCATGCGTGCCCCCGGAAAGCTTTTTCTTAGGCTTTTGAACCGAAATACTCCATGCTGAATCAGCAAGCAGTATGATATTGCCTACTCTTGGGTTTTTCCCGTAATTGAGGTATACCGGAACTTCCAAAGGCTTCCAAACCTCAATGTGTGGAGCCTTGCGAAGTGAAACATAAGCGGAATCCACCCATGCACCGTCGGCATATAGATTAAAATTTGGATTCCCGCCTTCGATCCGTACCGGCCACGATTCCGGGATGTAATCCCTGAGAACGGTAACTCTTTCTGATGAAATTGCTCCCATTCCATGATCCGAAACCACAATAAAGTTAATACTGTCGCCACCCGGAAGCTGGTTTATCCGGCTGTATAAAATCCCGACAAGGCTATCTATTTCATGAACCATCTTAAAAGTACGGGGATCATCCGGTCCAAAATTATGCCCGCTTTCATCGGGTTCATGGTAATAACCCATAACTAATTGTGGTCGTTGATCTTTGGGCAGACCCAGCCATTTTATAATAGTGTCGATGCGTTGAATAAAAGGCACCTCCTGGTCATAGCTTTTCCAGGTATCAGGATGCATTCCACTAATTGCCACATCGGAGCCAACCCAGTAAAATGACGCAGTTTTTAAACCCTGTTTCTGAGCAGTTATCCAGATAGGTTCGCCGCCGTAAAAAGCAGGATCCAATCTTGCCTCTTTATTGCCCATCGAATAGGATTTTCCAAGTTCCGTATCGTAAAACGAATTATTCACCAGGCCATGATGGTCAGGAACCAGGCCGGTTGCGATGGTATAGTGATTCGGGAAGGTTTTCGACGGGAAAGAAGGTATAAGCGAAACAGCTTTAACGCCTTCCCTGGCAATCCGGTCAAGCGAAGGTGTGCTTGTTTTCGCCGGGTAATCCCAGCGGAAGCCATCGAGAGAAAGTACAACGATAGTTTGATTCCTGGAGGTTTGAGCTGATAAAATGCTACAATTTGCTAAACAAACTGAAAGCAGTAAAAAATAAACTACAAAATTAGTTTTTCGATTCATAGGAAGCGGCTTCAATCTAAACATATAAAACTCCTCTCGTATTAACTTTCACCTGCAACATCACCACTGTAAACATTTTATAAAGGTATCAATAAATTACGCGCTTACCCGGATTGCTGGCAACATATTATTTTGAAGAGATAGATTTTGATTTGGCAATAAATCATTGGATTCTGAGCTTCAAATTTACAAGAGTTACCAATTGAAACGCATTATATTTATTTGTAATCCATACAGTTACCGAAATAAAAAAAGCACCTGAGAATTCCCAGATGCTTTTTTTTAAAATGCATTAAAAGTTTAGAAAATGTAACGGACACCGAATTGAGCCTGCCATACATTATCAATTGTAATACTTTTCACAAAAGAATCTCTGATCAGTATAGTACCACCTTCTAATGACTGTGTGGCAAGTTTGTATGTTGGAAGTCCGTTTGCATCAATTGATGCTACGGTTAAAGGTGCCGTAGTTGTACTTACTGTGCCAACGCCCCACTTGTTATTGAGCATATTAGCGGCATTCAGTATATCGAACCTCAACTGCAACGTATTCTTCATTTGCTTAACTCCAACTTTGAAATAAAGTTCCTGTACAAGTGAGAAGTTGAAACGGGTTAGCCATGGAAAATATCCTCCATTGCGTTCAGCATACTCTCCACGACGTGTTTTAAGGTATTCATTGTTGTTAATGTACGTTTCGTAAGCAGCTTGTTGCTGCGAGGGAGTGTAGGTTTTGGCCGTAGTGCCTGATCCAACAGTTAAAGCAGCAAATTTCATTTCTGTAGCATTGTTCGGAACAAAGAGAAGGTCATTTGTCTGTCCGTCACCATTCAGGTCATTACCATAAACATACGAAAGTTTACCTCCGCTGTTCGAAACCATACCTAATGATATAATGGTTGCGCCACCTGCTTTTCCGCCATAATCAAACCGGTAGTTAACCAGACCCACTATACGATGCCTCAGATCATTATCAGCATAGGCAAGACTAAGATAGTTCTGACCGTCAACCGTTGGCATGTTGGCTTGTACAGTGCTACCTACAGACTGGATGTCTTTGGCCACTGCATATGTATAGGCTATAAATCCACCAAAACCTTTCTGTGTGGTTTTTTCAAGTTTACCCGTTAATGTGTAGGAACTGCCTTCTGTAGTATTTTTTACGACAAAAGCATTAGTATTCTGAATGTTATAAAAACGAGCTTTATTTAAACCGGTACCGGAAACTCCTGATGCCGGGAATCGGTCACGGGTATCAGGACCAGTAAACACCCGGTTTGAGTCGGCTGAAGACCTAAGGTTGGCATCAATATACCTAAGTCCCTGGATAGTTTTGTTGTAAATTACTTCACCTGTAACGATAAGTCCGTAAGGCAGTTTGTAGTCGGCAGCTAAGTTTGTTTTCCAAATAGTGGGGTACTTCAAATCTTTATCAGTTGCATTTATAACATACGGAGGTAATGTAGTGATATCAGGAGTTGTTGCAGGCAAAAACTGTGTAGGGTCGAGCCTGAATGGATAAGCTGTTGTATTGGAATAAGTCATAAGCCCAGTGTTTACACCATTATTCCCCAATTGGTTTGAAACCAAAACCTGCGGAATACGCGATACAAAGGAGCCGGTTCCGCCACGAAGCTGTAATGATTTATCGCCCAGTACATCAAAGTTAAAACCTATTCTTGGAGATATCAGGAGGTTAGTTTTAGGAAACACGCCTGTGCTGATTTTATAACTATCCCCATTCTCATCTTTGTAGGTCAAACCTTCAACAACCGTGTTATTAAAGTCGGCAGCAGTTGCATCGTTGTAATCAAATACATCAAATCTGAATCCGCCAACTAATGTGAGTTTATCATTTGGCTTATACTCATCCTGTATATAAGCGCTATAAGTGCTTACATTCAAAACCTGGAGCGGATCGTCGCCACCAGGCAAACGAGAGTAACGCAGGTTATACTGTTTTACCGAAACAGGCGAAACAGGATTAGTAGGATTATCAATAAAATCCTGGGCTGCGAGTTTAAAATCAGCAATTGAGTTGTAAACATAAACCCCGTTGGATGATGGGAAGAATACATTGTTTGACTTGTAGTATTCGTACGAAACTCCAGCGGTGAAGGTTTGTTTGCCCAAGTAATACGTGAGGTTATCAGTAAAATTCAGGGTTGAGTAGTTGAGCTTATTGCTTGGTGTGAACGGGTCGAAACCAATTGAAGTATAGGTTTTACCATCTTTCAGAATATCAATAGTCGGGAAAGGATCACTCATATATTCCCTGTCTTCATTCTGCTTGTTATAGGTTGCAATAAAGCTGTTTGAAAATTTATTACTAACATTTGAGTTTAACTCAACAGCCAGAGAGCGTGTATTGTCCATGATGAAATAGCCGGTATTTTGTGGCGAAATTGCATCGGCTCTGTTAGTACGGTTACCATTTCCGGCGGTTCCGCTGCTATTACTATCGCTGATACGCTGACCTGCTTTCGAATTATGCTGGGAATAACGGATGGCAAGTTTATGAACTTTACTGATATTGTAATCTAACCTGATAAGAAACTTTTGGCTGTTTACATCGTTATTGAATCCATCGAGAGCACCCAGATCGCGGCCAAACTTGTCTTTCATAAATGTACTCAGGTCTTGCATATCGGCAAGTGTGGTACGCGAAACGTTGCCTGTTGCGCCTGGTTTATCTAAAACCCAATCCAATGCGGGGTTACTGCTCGTAAATTTTTCAGCATTCAGGAAGAAGAAGAGTTTATTCTTAAGTATCGGACCACCAATGCTTAAACCAGCGGTTTTTTCATCGATATTGATATTTCCTAAATCTTTTCCATTTGCTTTATTGCCGGCTAAACCATCATTTCGAAAAATATAATAACCAGTTCCTTTAAACTCATTAGTACCCGATTTGGTTACAGCATTAATACTGGCACCTGAGAAACCTGATTGGCGAACATCAAAAGGAGCAACGTTGACCTGTATTTCTTCAATAGCATCAAGCGAAACAGCAGTTGTACCTGTACGACCGCCAGCCTGTGCTGAAGAGCCAAGTCCGAAACCATTGTTAAATACAGATCCGTCAATTGTAAAAGTATTAAAACGCGAATCCTGCCCGGCAAATGAACTTCCGTTACCAAAAGGATTGTATTTTACTATATCATTAATTGTACGTCCAATAGTAGGTGTCATGCTTATTTTGGCAGCATTATAGGATGTTGCGGCACCGGTCCGGTTAGCATTAAAAACATCACTACGGTCGGAAACAATTTCAACGCCGGTTAACTGTGAACTGGATTCAACCAGTTGCACGTTAAGGTTGGAAGTTACACCAAGTGCCATTGATAAATTGTCGGAAACCTGCTCTTTAAATCCTACAAAAGTTACTGTAACTTTGTAAGGCCCTCCGACACGCACACTGTTAAGGGTGTATTTCCCTTGAGCGTTTGTAACAGTAGCATACTGAGTACCAGAGGGTGTGTGTACTGCAACAACTGTTGCTCCAGGTAAAGTCTCGCCTTTGGAATCGGAAACAACTCCGCTAAGACTGGATGTGGTGACCTGCCCAAGAGCTATGGTCACATTCATCAGCAAGGCTGCCGTCAGCAATAACTGCCAGCGCAACTTTTGAATTAAATGGGTAACTTTTTTCATGGTTTGTAGATTTGGTTGATAAATTGGTAAGTTGGTAAATTGGTACGTTTGTAAGTTATATTATCAAGCGGGATTATTTGCGTTTACTGTTTTATAACACAGTTCTTATAATACCAAATTCTTTTATTGGAAGCTGCAAAACTAGTTTAAAGGCTTTTACCCGGTTTTAAGCGATTGTTAAGATAATATTATCTTTATCCTCGCCTAGTTGAAGACAAATTTAAAGAAAATAACGGGACAACTGCTAAAAGTTATTAGCACTTTTTAACATTTCTGTTCGAAGAGCCCATAGCCATTCTGGCATCAAAAGGATTTCCGCGCAAGAGCATCAATCTCTCATCGGATTCTTAGCAGGCTTTATTCTGTGGGAGCTGAAGCACCAGCCAACTCCTGGCTCCGGCTTTTCAACCTGTAACTTATAAGCATAACCGATAGGGCAATAATGGCAATAACCAGAAAACTTTTTGAATATCCCTCTAACCGCGACGACATTGAAGCAACAATAATTCCAATAAGTGTTGCCCCGGTCATTTGCCCGGTGCTCGAAAACAAGGTAATAATCCCTTGTCCGAGTGCACGTTCCGAAGACTGAACCTCGTTGAGCATTATGTACCTTAAAGCTGAACCTTGTAACATGGCGGAGCCCAAACCCATAAAAATACCTGCTGTATAAAAATTCACCCGTGATGCGGAATCATAATAGAAAATCAGCAATCCGGCAGCCGCCAGCATCAACCCTGTCATAACAATAGCCCGTGACCCGATTTTATCAATCAGCCGGCCTGCAACAGGCGATCCTACTGCGATTGCCAGTACAAAAGGAATGAGCATAAAGCTGGCTTGAGATGTGGAAACGCCAAAAACATTCACTGCCATTTCGGGAACAAAAATGGTTACTGATTGAATTATGCCGGTTCCAAATGCAACCAGGCCCACAATACGGATCTGCTTAACATCAAACAATTCAATTTTTACCACTGGTGAAGGGGACCGCTTCTCGAGAAAGATAAATATTGGAAGCGTAATGAGTGTTATCAGCAAGAAAGGAAGAACATCTATCGATAAAATCCCCCTGATTCCTTCGGATGCTTCAATATTATTAATGCCATAAGCAAAAGAGGAAAGCAGTATGGCTATAAACACCATACCAGTCCAGTCGAAATGTGGCTTCACATCACTCTTTTTAGAGGGAAGTAATCGCCACGAATAAAATATAACGACCGCAGCTATCGGCAGGTTGATAAGAAACAGAGCATTCCATTTGAACCAAAGCAACAAAACACCTGCAATAACAGGTCCTATTATAAAAGCTATCCCGAATACCGCTCCTATCATACCAAGCGTACGTCCACGCTTTTCGGGAGGGAAAATATCGCCGATAACAGCCGATGCCACCGGGAAAATCCCACTGGCCCCGAATCCCTGTACCGCCCTGCCAACAAGCAAGAGAGTGACATCATTGGACATGGCCACTATTATTGAACCCAGGGCAAATACGGCAACTGAAAAAATATAAATATTGCGGCGGCCATAGAGGTCGGACAATTTTGCCAGAAGCGTTACCCCTACCAGGTTGAATAGCACATAAATACTGAAAATCCAGCTAAGTGAGCGGTGATCAACTTTGATGGTCTGTTCAATTGCCGGTATAGCTGGCCCTACGATTGATATATCGAGGGCTCCCATTAATACGCCCGTAAAGAGTAATGCGAGGATTTTGCCGTTGCGATGTGGATGCATGTGTTAAAATGAGTTAATCGTTAAGGGGGAACAGTTAATAAGGAAATGGTTAATGGAAAATAGTCAAAGGTCAAAAGTCAAAAGTCAAAAGTCAAAGGTCAATGGTCTAAAAATCAGGATGCAATACCTCTAAAATGAAATATGGCACAAGACTCTCGTGTCAGAGTCTTCTTTTTTCTTTTATCCCAAATGTCTCTACATTCCTGTTTTCCCTGGATTACTATACCAGCCGGGGAGACCCGGCAAAGGTAACCATAATCGGCCTATCGTTGAGATATTGTGATAATCCGGCAAACGGTCAGTACAAAAACCATATTAGAGTCAAAACCTCACCTTAATTTTTCAACTTTGACATCCTACATTTACCATCCCACATCAAACATCCTACATCCCATATCTAACATCCCATATTCTACATCCCACATCTAACATCAAACATCCCACATCAATGGCACTTATCTTCCTTCATAAATGGATACCGGTAATCGGTAGGTGGAATAAGGGTTTCCTTGATCGTACGCGGGCTTATCCATCGAAGCAGGTTCAGGTGGCTGCCGGCTTTATCATTGGTTCCACTTTGACGTGATCCGCCAAAAGGTTGCTGTCCGACCACAGCCCCTGTGGGCTTGTCATTAAAATAGAAATTGCCTGCGGCATATTTCAGTTCATCGGCAACTTTTACCAGCACGCCCCTGTCCTGGGCGAAAATGCATCCGGTTAAACCATAAGGAGAGGTTTCGTCAACCAGGCGCACAGTCTGGTCAAAATCCTTATCCTTATAAACATGTACGGTTAAAACAGGTCCGAAAATCTCTTCGGTCATGGTAACAAAATGAGGATTATGAGCTTGTATTATAGTGGGTTGAATAAAATAACCTTTGGATTTATCTCCTGTCCCACCAAATACGACCTCAGCTTCATTGGAGGTTTTGGCTTTACTTATATAATTGCTGATATTATCGAACGACTTTTCGTCGATCACGGCATTCATAAAATTGCTGAAATCACGCACATCTCCAACCTTAATTTCCACCAACATCTCCCCTACCCTTTTTTTGACTGCCGGCCAAAGACTTTCAGGCAGATACGCACGCGATGCTGCCGAACATTTTTGCCCCTGGTACTCGAAAGCACCACGGACCAAAGCCGTTGAAACTTCGTCAACACCAGCACTCGGATGAACAAGTACAAAATCTTTGCCGCCGGTTTCGCCAACTATTCTCGGATACGAACGATAATTTGCCAGGTTGGCAGCCGTATTCTGCCAAAGCTTGTTGAATGTCCCGTTGCTCCCGGTAAAATGCAATCCGGCAAAGTTTTTATCGGCAATCACTTGATTTCCAACTGCTGAACCTTGACCGGGAATAAAATTGATAACCCCATCGGGTAAACCGGCTTCCTTAAAAACCTGCATTAAAATATAATTCGACAATATGGAAGTCGTTGCCGGTTTCCAGAGAGTGGTGTTGCCCATCAGCACAGGAGCCATATTAAGATTGCAGGCAATGGCAGTAAAATTGAATGGAGTTACAGCAAAAACAAATCCTTCGAGCGGACGGTATTCCAGGCGGTTAATGATCCCCGGATCGCTGTGCGGTTGTTCATTATAAATATCGGAGATGTAATGGGCATTAAACCTGAGAAAGTCGATAGTTTCGCAGGCTGCATCAATTTCGGCCTGGTAGGCACTCTTGCTTTGCCCGAGCATGGTGGCAGCATTGAGCAGCATCCGGTATTTCTTCGAAAGGAGTTCTGCCACTTTCAGTGTAACCGAAGCCCTTTCGAACCAGGAAAAAGATTCCCATTCGCGATGCGCCTTTTGAGCAGCATCTATTGCCATTTTTACTTCTTTTTCACCCGCTTTGTGGTAGCGGGCAAGCACATGCCCATGGTCGTGAGGCATGGTAACGATACCGGTATCATTGGTATACACTTCTTTACCCCCAATAATGAGAGGTATTTCCATTTGTATGGAACTCAGGCGGTCAAGTTCAGACTGAAGTTCTTTCCGGTCGCGCGAACCAGGCGAATAAGTTCTTACAGGTTCATTTGAAGGGTAATCAAAAATAAAAACCGCGTTATTCATATATGGCTAGGGATTTAGTCGGGGAACAGAAAAATTATAAAATCTTAATTCGTTTATATTGAGTCACAAATCAACATGGAAACATTAATAATGTTCAGTTGTTGTATCTTTGCGGGCTAATTCTGAATACGGCAACGTGCATTACCATCACTCACATAAAACTATATAAGCATGAATTACTATATTGTCACCGGGGCATCCCGCGGAATAGGTGCATCACTTTTGCGCAAACTTATCGTTCCTGGCAATACCTTGTTTGCCGTTTCCCGAACCCTGAATGAAGACCTTGTGGAACTTGCAGCTTCACTTAATGTCCCATTGTTTTATTATGAAACCGATCTTAGTGTGCGCGAAGAAGCAGAAACATTTATCCATAGCGTTTTCAGCAAGATACATTTAGGTCCGTACGACAAGATTGCCCTAATAAATAATGCAGGTATGCTTGAACCCGTTTCGCCTATAAAATCCATCGATTTCGCTTTGGCCGAAAAACATTTGCACCTTAACCTGCTTACGCCCATGATCTTGAGCTCTGTTTTCCTGACTGAAACTGCAGGCCTGGATATTCCAAAAGTAATTCTTAATATCTCTTCGGGAGCTTCGTTCAATGCATATAGCGGATGGAGCGTATATTGCAGTTCAAAAGCCGGTCTTGACATGTTCACCCAAGTTGCCGGGCTCGAACAAAATGCAGAAAATCAATCGGTTACTGTGTTTGCTCTGGCTCCTGGAATTATTGAAACTGGCATGCAGGAATTGATCAGGACAACTGACGAAACCCTTTTTCCTGAGAGGGACAAATTTATCCGGCTTTACGAAGAAGGCAAGCTCTCAGATCCTGACGATATTGCCCAGATTATTCTCAGCACCATTTTTAACTTTGATATCGTAACCGGCTCGGTAGTAACGATTGATCAGCTAAAAGCCATCATGAATAAGTCAAGTTTTTCATGCGGTTGATCTTATTATTTTTGGTTCTAACACGAATTGAGCGGAATAGGTATTAACAAGCCGGAAGTCAGGAGACGGAAGAAAGTGATGATTTGAGATTTAATCCTACTAATGAGAAGCGATTTAAAGAAAAGTGATTGAACAGAAAAGTTCCACTTTCATAGGATAAAAGAAGTTGTTAAGATATCTTCGGACTTCCGTCTTCGGACTTCCGGCATTTTCAATTCACCCACTAAACTGGCAGAAGAACCTTATTTTTGAACGAATAATCACATCATGCTGGAAACCATTAAAACTATTGATGAAAGCCTGTTTCTGTTTCTGAACGGACAACACAATGCGTTTTTCGACTTTCTGATGTGGCTTTTCAGCGATAGGTTTTTCTGGATACCCCTTTATGCCTGGTTTCTTTGGCTGTTGTACAAACGCTATCCGAAACACTACTGGACAGTAATTATAGCAATTGTGTTTACGATTGCTGCCTCAGATCAATTATGCAACCTGTTTAAAGAAAATGTGATGCGTTTAAGACCTTCGCAGGAACCTCATCTTCAGGCTTTTGTTCATGTATTAAAGGATTACAATGGTAATGAGTACCGGGGCGGATCATTTGGCTTTTATTCGAGCCACGCATCCAATGCTTTTGCAGTGGCTCTTTTCCTGATAGTAAATATCGCAAAACAGCGAAAATATATTATCCCGATTTCGCTTACCTATGCACTTTTAACGGCATACAGCCGCATTTACCTTGGGGTACACTATCCCGTTGATGTTTTAACCGGTGCAATTACAGGTAGCTTACTCGGCACCGGATTTGCCGTTATCCATAATAAACTGCGAATCAAATATTTTAAAGAATAAGCACAAACCTGCACCTCATTATCAATTGTCCATTGTCCATTATCAATTGTCAATTGAATCAGTAACCATATATTTTCGCTGTAAACCTCTCAACCACAACTTTATAGGTGCAAACTTCGCGCAACGAAGGAGTGCCATAAGTAAATTCGCGATCAGTATAATGCGACATTACGGTGTTAAACGATTCAATTTTCTGATCCAGGTC
>CAIXAQ010000274.1 GCA_903917425.1 uncultured Bacteroidales bacterium | reverse complement strand
GATGGGATGGAAAACAACGACCTGTTTATTTACGAAAAAGGTTCAGGAAAAAATGTGCTTAACAGGGTAACCAAAACCAGGCTGGCCAACGAAATACAACCCTTGTCGTATAGCCCGGGCTACTTTACTTACCTTAGTGACGCCAACGGGGTGTACAACCGGTATGCTGCCAGGCTCGACAGCACCGTAGCTTATGTCGACACGGCAGTACATTACCGCTATTTCACCCAAACGTTCCCTCTCTCCAATTACCCGCGAAGCATACTTTCGCAGGATGTAAGTTTTACGGGACGTAAAACCTCGGAATTGATTTTTGAAGACAATAAATATCACTTATTTACCGGGGATGTTCCTGTTGGGAAAATAAGCCCGCTTCAAAACCTGGAGCAGTCAAAATACATGCTCAGCCTGGAAGAAAAAGCAAGAAAGGCAAAAGAAGAAGAAGCTATTCTAAAAGCAAATCCAACGGCAAAAGTGAAACGAAAACGGTTTGTCGCTATTTACGAAAATGAAGTTTCTTCGACTACTGTCGATTCTGCGGGTATTGACATTAATAATTACCAGCTTTCGGGCAGTATTTTAACAAATAAAATACTACTGAAGAAGACAAATGTGCTGCAACCCGAAAATGCCGGCGGAATAATCAAACTTCCAAAACCGCGAAACTATAATGTCGAATATTCAGTAAACCAGCTGGTTAGCCAGCTCGATTTTTCATACCTCAATATGAGTTACCAGCCTTATATCGGGTATTCGGGGCCGGTCTATCAAAATTCACCTACCAATGCACTTTTTGTTGTTGGAGCCACCGACCTGCTCGAAGATTACCGGATTATAGGAGGCGTTCGGCTGAACATGGAACTGGTAAACAATGAGTTCCTGCTTGGGTACGCTGATCTGAAACACAGGCTTGACCGTGAAGTGTATTTTCATCGCACCGGTTTTGATGTTAACTACTCGAACGCATACGTACGGCACCGCATTCATGAATTGCATTACGTATTGCGCTACCCCTTTACCGAGGTATTTGCATTAAAAGGAACAGCTTCGGTTCAATACGACAAACCGTATGTACTTGCCTACGATTTCCCTACCGCCAACATGAATACTACCGGCAATACCTGGGCCATTGCGAAAGGCGAACTGATATATGACAATACCCGCGAAATCGGCACAAATCTCCTGCTTGGATTGCGGTTTAAAGGCTTTGGCGAATATTACCAATTAGTTGATAAGTCGAAAGTTAATATGATTGTTGTCGGATTCGATGTTCGTCATTATACGCGCATTCACCGCTCTTTTATCTGGGCCAACCGGTTTGCGGGAAGCACATCCTTTGGCAAAAACAGGTTACTGTACTATATGGGAGGTGTTGACAATTGGCTGGCACCGGAATTTAACAATGAGTACCAGATTGATTACACTCAGAATTATGCGTTTCAGACCCTGGCAACCAACATGCGGGGCTTCAGGCAAAACGCACGCAGTGGCAATACGTTTGCTTTGTGGAGTTCGGAACTCAGATTTCCTGTATTCAGGTATTTTTTCAACAAACCGCTCCGCTCCGAGTTCCTGAATAATTTTCAGATTTTAGGTTTTACCGATGTTGGCTCAGCCTGGCAAGGGCTAAACCCCCTGGCAGACGAGAACATAAATTACACAAAACACATCAGCAGTCCGCCTCTCGAAATTACTGTGCAGGTGCAGAAAGATCCGCTTATTGCCGGTTATGGCTTTGGTTTGCGAAGTACTCTTTTTGGCTATTTCCTTCGTGCTGATTGGGCTTGGGGTGTGGAAGACCAGGTAATCCAGCCGAGAATTTTCTACCTTTCACTAAGCCTCGATTTTTAAGGCGGATAAAACCAAAATTCAGCACCCCAAACGGGAATTATTTTACCTTTTTTAAGCTGGGGTGAAAGTTTTTATAAAAGTACGATTACCAACTTATAAACCCGGCAGACTGGCACATGACCCTCCCCGAAAAAAGAATTACCGAATTTATACATAAGCACCATATTTTCACCCTGGCAACTTCGGTCCGAAATATCCCATACACCTGCACTTGCTTTTATGTGTATATTGATGAGTTGAACATGTTCGTTTTTACTTCCGATCATGGCACCCGGCATGTTACCGAATTGCTCGAACAGCCCGTGGTTTCGGGCGCAATAGCATTAGAAACCAGCATGGTTGGAAAAATCCAGGGAATACAGTTTACCGGCCTGTCGGCAGAACTTACCGGTGAACTCTATGATAAGGCTCATAGCATATACCTGAAAAAATTCCCGGTTGCCGGCTTTAAAAAACTTGTTTTGTGGGGAATCAAACCCGACTTTATTAAAATGACACACAACCGGCTGGGATTTGGGACAAAACTAATCTGGAAGCAGGATGCAGATTGAGTTGCAGATAAATTAAACATGACACGGTATACATTTCCGCATACGAAAAATCCAGGCTCCAGAATTCAGGTTCTGTCTGCACCCCTTTTGGAATCAGAATTTTTATCAATACCGAACATCAATTTATCCCATAGCTGTTCTTTTTACTTTTCTATTATGGATACCTGGCTTATAGCTCCTTTTTTTACTATATTAATCAACAATAAATCTAAATCTTTACAATTTATTGTCACAATATTTTTTCCGGCTTTTAATCAACTAT